>NZ_JBSGZI010000094.1:0-32042 GCF_053610945.1 Streptomyces sp. NPDC054849 | reverse complement strand
GTCGATGTCCTGTGGGCCATGCTCCGCGACAAGAGGCTGTTCACCTCCACCCCGCCGACCCCGGCGGCGGCTTGACACGGTCATTGAGATTCCTCTCGACGCTTGCGGCGGGTAGCCGATGGGAAGACGGCCACTCTCTTACCGCGTGACCCACGCCACAATCGACAGACGGACTGTCAATTGGCCGACAAGGACGACGGGTTGTCGGTGTGCCGGACGGGCAGACCGCAGGTGTGACCGCCCCGTGATGTGCACGGAACCCGGGACCGGCTAGGAGCGTGTCTTTCGACACGCCCCAGGGCGATTCCTTCGGTCCGTGCGCACCCGCTACCGGGCGGCCGGGCCTGCGTTTCGGGAGGCGGGCGGCGTGGCGGTGTGGTCCGGGTGGTTGCGGGTGCGGCGGATCGTCTTGAGGCGGGCCTCCAGGAGATGGTCGCGCCCGTCGGCCAGCTCGTCGACGATGTCGCGTTCCATCGCGGCGAAGGCCTGGTAATAGGTGGAGTTGTAGGCCTCGACGATCTGGAAGGTCCAGTGGCCCGGAATCACGTTGCGGCCCACGATGTCGCGCTCGACCCGCGCTGCCTGCTCCTCATGACCCGCCTCGCGCAGGAGCCGGACGGCGTCGCCGAGCTCGAAGTCCGCGGTCCCGGTCAGCTGGTGGAATCCGTAGAGGTGGCCGCGGGCTCGCTCCGTGGTCTCCAGCGCCTTCGAGAGCGCACCCAGGGCACGCAGTGTCTTCTCGTCGACGCCGTCGGGCACCTGGTGCTCCGGGTCCATCTCGCGATTGCTGTCCATGCTGGTCTCCTGCCCGAAAGACGCTTCCCCGAGCGGTCGATTGAGCCGTGCGGAGTAGGGCGGTTCACCGCAGCGCGCAGGGAGCGGGCCCACCGCCATGTGGAGGTGGGCCCGCTTCTCGCCGTCCCTGCCGAGATCAGACGGCAGGCGGGAACCTGTCCCAGGCCCGGTGCTCGGCCAGGGCGGCGGCGACGGTCTCGACGACCGCCGAACCGTCCTCGCCAAGGGCGATGCCGGGGCCTTCCGTGTCGATACCCACGCTCTCGAGGAGCCGGTCGGCGCCGTTCCAGCCGCCGAGGGCCTTCCCATGGCGGTACGCCTCGGTCAGCAGCAGCACGACGCGGGGATCGGGTCCCTGCGTCGCGGGCGCGCCCGCCTTCGCGTCGCGGGCTCCGTGGGCGTCGGAGCCGGGCTCGGGCACGCCGGCGAACAGGAGGGCGTCGAACTCGATGGAGCGGGCGGTGGCGAAGGTGCGCTGAACGGCGATCGGCTCTCCGCCCGGGTCGAGGGTGCCGCCCGCGGGGGCGATGACGAGGGGCACCATGCCCGCGTCCAGGATGGCCTGCCGCGCGCTCCGCACACCTGCCAGGTCGGCTGCGGCGTCGGCGACGATGCCGATCACGCGTCCGTCGACGGGCCAGGTCTGCCCCAGCTGCGAGAGGGCCGGGCTGGGATCGGCCGCGGCGAGGGCGACGGTGGAAGCCGGTGCCGGCAGGCCCAGGCCTTCGGCGACCTTCTCGCACAGCTCGGCGTCGATGTTCGCCAGGACGCCGAGGGTGCGCTCTTTGACGGCCTGCTCGTAGCACTTGTTCAGCTCGAAGGTGTACGCGGCGATGATGTGCTCACGCTCCGGCGGACTCATGCTGAGCCAGAAGAGCCGCGGCTGCGAGAAGTGGTCCGAGAACGAGGCCGGCGCCTCGCGGATCTTGCTCGCCTCGGGGACCTTGGCGGGTGTCTCGATGAAGGCGCTGGTGTCGGCTCCCGCGAGGAAGGGGCAGCCCCCGTCCAGGCTGTTGGGCCGGTAGGGGGCGACACCGGTGTGCACAGCCGTCTGGTGCATGCCGTCGCGGAGCATGTCGTTGACGGGGGCGTGCGGCCGGTTGATCGGGATCTGGCCGAAGTTCGGGCCGCCGAGCCGGGTGATCTGGGTGTCGAGGTAGGAGAAGAGCCGGCCGGCGAGCAGCGGGTCGTCGGTGACGTCGATACCGGGGACGAGGTGGCCGGGGTGGAAGGCGACCTGTTCGGTCTCGGCGAAGAAGTTCTTCGTGTTGGCGTTCAGGGTCATCAGCCCGATGGGCTGCACGGGCGCGAGCTCCTCCGGCACGATCTTCGTGGGGTCGAGGAGGTCGATGCCCTCGAACATCTGGTCCGGGGTGTCGGGGAAGACCTGGATGCCCAGCTCCCACTGCGGGAAAGCGCCCGCCTCGATGGCGTCGAAGAGGTCCCTGCGGTGGAAGTCGGGGTCCATCCCGTTGATCAGCTGGGCCTCCTCCCACACCAGCGAGTGCACGCCCAGCTTCGGCTTCCAGTGGAACTTCACCAGAGCGGTGCCGCCGGCCGTGTTCACCAGGCGGAACGTGTGGACGCCGAAGCCCTCCATCATCCTGAAGGAGCGGGGGATCCCGCGGTCGGACATGTTCCACAGCGTGTGGTGGGTGGCTTCGGTGTGCAGGGACACGAAGTCCCAGAAGGTGTCGTGCGCACTCTGGGCCTGGGGGATCTCACGGTCCGGGTGCGGCTTGCCCGCGTGGATGATGTCGGGGAACTTGATCGCGTCCTGGATGAAGAACACCGGGATGTTGTTGCCGACCAGGTCGAAGGTGCCCTCGTCGGTGTAGAACTTCGTGGCGAAGCCGCGTGTGTCGCGCACGGTGTCGGCGGAGCCGCGGGAGCCGAGGACGGTGGAGAACCGGACGAACACCGGCGTCTCCACGTCCTTCGCCAGGAAGGCGGCCCGCGTCACCTCTCCTGCCGTGCCGTAGCCCTGGAAGACGCCGTGCGCGGCGGCGCCGCGCGCGTGGACCACCCGCTCCGGGATCCGCTCGTGGTCGAAGTGCATGATCTTCTCGCGCAGGTGGTGGTCCTGAAGCAGGACCGGGCCGCGCGCGCCGGCCTTCAGCGAGTGGTCGGTGTCGTAGAGCCGGGTCCCCTGGGCGGTGGTGAGGTATGCGCCGCTCTGTGCCATTCGCGCCTGCTCCGCCCCGGTGGCCTGTCCGGTGGGACTCACGGTCTCCGGCCCTTCCTGGTCCGCCTTCGGCGGGAGGGGCTCTGCGGGCTGCGCCGGTTCGGCCACGGGCGGGGATACCGGTCCCGGCTTGCCCGGCAGGCCGTCCTTGTCCGGATCCGAGGCGGCGGGGGTGTGCTTCGTGGTCATCTTTTTCTCCCAAGGCGGTCTGCTGGACGCTTCAGCCATGACCGGGAATCCGCCACTCGCAAACGGAGGCAAGGCGCTTCTCACCCGCCTCAGCGGCGTTCCGGGCATCTGCCCGTCGGCCGGGCGGCTGCGCGTGCCGACCGCCTACCCGCCCCACCGGAATGAACCCCCTCATTTCGACGAGGCGGAGAGGCGGACCGGACCGTCCGGGCGCTGCAGTGCGCTTGGACCGGCAGAACGGGTGACCGGCCGGAGCGACTGCGCATCACGGTGGGTGTTCCCGGGCAGCCGCCGGTTATGAACGGACTTCCGCACCCCGGCCACTCCTACTGGATGCAGACGGCCGCCCTGCCGTCCTTCGCCCCGCTCTCGGGGGCCGCGCAGGCGGATGCGGCGGTGATCGGCAGCGGCATCGCCGGTCTCAGCACGGCGTGGGAACTCGCCCGGGCGGGGCTGAGGGTCGTCGTGCTGGAAGCCGGCCGGCTCGCGTCAGGTGTCACCGGCCATACGACGGGAAAGCTCACCGCGCTGCACACCGCCGTGTACGACACGCTCCGGTCCAAACACGGAGAGGACGCCGCCCGCCGGTACGCGACGTCCCAGAGCGCCGCGCTGCGGCACGTCGTCGAGGTGGCAGAGGAACTCGGCGTCGACTGCGACATGGAGAGGCGGCCGGCGCTCACCTACTGCGAGCAGCCCGAGGGCGTCGAAGCGTTGCGCGCGGAGGCCGAAGCGGCCCGGTCGGCCGGCCTCGACGCTTCGTTCGTCACCGAGACCGGCCTGCCCTTCCCCGTCGCCGGGGCCGTCAGGGTGGAGGACCAGGCGCAGTTCCATCCGCTCAAGTACCTGCGCGGGCTCGTCGACGACATCGTCGCGCTCGGTGGCCGGATCCATGAGGGCAGTCGCGTCACCCGACTCGACGGCGGGGATCCCTGCCGGCTCACCACCGACTCGGGGGCCACCGTCTCCGCCCCGCACGTCGTCGTGGCCACCCACCACCCCGTCTTCGACCACGCGCTGCTCGCCACCCGGCTCACCCAGCACCGTGACCTCGTGATCGCGGGGTCTCTGGCCGCTCACCGAGACCCCGAGGGCATGTACATCACCGAGGAGGGCGGCAAGCGGTCCGTCCGCACGGCGCCGCTCACGGACGGCGGCCGGCTCCTGATCGTCACCGGGGAAGCCTTCACCCCGGGCGCCGGCGAAGACACCGAGGCCGGGTACGCCCGCCTTCAAGCCTGGACGGAACAGCACTTCCCCGCCTTCACGATCGCCTACCGGTGGGCAGCGCAGGACAACAGCGCCACGGACACCCTGCCCCTCATCGGCCGGCTTCCCGGGGACGGCGAGAACGTCTACGTCGCCACCGGCTTCGCCGGGTGGGGCATGACGGGCGGGGTGCTGGCCGGGACGGTCATCGCCTCCCTCGTCAACGGGGAGGCCGAGCCCTGGGGCGGTCTCTACGACCCCGGCCGCCTCGGCTCCGCCCTCCTCTCCGCCCCGACGCTCCTCAAGGCTCAATGGGACACCGGTAAGCACTTCGTCAAGGACCGTCTGGACACGCTCGGCGACGGCACCAACGGCCCCGTCCGAAGCCTGCAGCCGGGTGAGGGAACGGTCGTCCGTGCCGGCGGCCGGCCCTGCGCCGTCCATCGCGACGATCAGGGCGAGCTGCACGCCGTGTCCGCCGTCTGCACCCACCTCGGGTGTCTCGTCGCCTTCAACAACGCCGAACGGACGTGGGAATGCCCCTGCCACGGCTCCCGCTTCGGCATCGGCGGCGAGATCCTCCAAGGCCCGGCGCTCCATCCCCTGGAACGCCAGGATCCCGGAGAGCTCTGACCCGCCCCTCAGCCGTCTCCCGAGTCGGCGCTCCCGCCGGGGCGTCGAACGACGGAAGGGGAAGACGGGACTGCGGGGGCCGTCTGTCGGCAGCGCCTCCGCACGCCCCAGACGGTCACTCTTCGCGAAGCACCCGGACGCTCGTGACGTCCGTGTCCACCGCATCCGGCACGACCATGCCCGCCTCGACCCCCGACCGCAGGTATCGCAGGACATCGCCCGTGAGGCGCTCGCCGGGCAGGGCAGCCGGGATGCCCGGCGGGTACGGGGTCAGCATTTCGGCCGCGATCCGGCCCTCCGCCTTCTGCCAGGGCACCTGCTCCGTTCGGCCGAAGAACGCGTCGCGAGGCAGCGCCGCCTGCTGCAGCCTCAGCCGCGACGGCGGCGGGACCTCCACGGGCCGGCCCGTCCGAAGCTGCTCGGCATGTGCGGCCAGGTCGGTCAGTGCCGTCAGGAGCACCTCGGCCGTGTCGCCGTCGTCGGCGTGGGTGAGCTGTGCGCTGATGCGGCGGTGGTCGGCCAGGTGGAGGTTGATCCGGTGGTTCTCCCGCAGCCAGTCGGCGGCGCGGTAGCCGGTGACCTCCCACGCGCTGATGTCGACGATGATCTGGAGGGGGTCCGTGTCCGCCGCCCGGTCCGGCCCGCAGAAGTCGTCGCGACCGTGCACGTGCATGCCGTCGATACGGGAAATTCGCTCGCGGGTCTTCTGAGCGAGCACGAGCGCGTGGTCGTAGAGGGCCTCGCCGTGTTCGACCATCTGCCGGCGCCAGCCGTCCAGTGCGGCGTACACGAGCACGGAGGGGCTGGTGGTCCCCAGCAGGTCTTCACGACTCCTGAGCACCTCGGGTTCGACCAGGTCGCCCTGCAGATGGAACACGGAACTCTGTTCCAGGCCGGAGCCCATCTTGTGTACGGATGTGACGCACACGTCGGCCCCGGCGTCCATGGCCCAGGTCGGCAGATCCGGGTGGAAGGGCAGGTGGGCGCCCCACGCCTCGTCGACGATCAGCGGCCGGTCCCGGCGGTGGCAGACCTCGGCGATGGCGGCCAGGTCCGAGCAGGTGCCGTAGGGGGTCGGTGTGGTCACCAGCGCTCCGCGGGCGTCGGGGTGTTCGGCGAAGGCCGCCTCGAACGCCTCGGCGGACGGCGGGTGGGCGAGGTGACGCTCGGCATCCCACTGCGGCTCCACCCACACGGGCTTGATGCCGGAGAGGATCAGGCCCGACACCACGGATTTGTGCGCGTCCCGGCCGATCAGCAGCTTCTCGTGCGGTCCTGCGACGGACAGCATGGCCGACTTCACCGACAGGGAGCTGCCGCAGGTGGAGAAGAACGCGTGGTCCGCCCCGACGGCGTCGGCCATCAGCGCTTGTGCTTCCTCCAGGACGCCCTGGGAGGACGTCCTGTCGTCCAGGCCACTGGTGGCGAGGACGTCGGACCGGAACACCGCTTCGCCGAGCACGGCCCGCACCCTGGGGTCGGCGCCCCGTCCCTGTTTGTGCCCCGGGGGCGTGAACGGGGTCTGGCCGCTCTCGTGGTAGGCGGCCAACGCATCGAGTACCGGTGCCTTCGACTGGTCCATGCCGCACGCCTGCCCCGCGACCGCCGGCGAAAACGGACATCGGCGTCACTGCACCGGGCCGAGATGCTGTTCCAGCCAATCCGCGGCAGCACGCCGGTAGAGCCGCCGGTTGTCCGCCCGCAAAAACTCGTGGCCCTCGTCGCGCAACGTCAGTTGCCGCGCCGGCACGCCGCGGTCACGTGCCGCGCGGACGAACTGTTCCGATTCGGTCGGCGGCACGTTGGTGTCGTGCTCGCCGTGGACGGCCAGCACAGGGGCGCGCAGTTGATCGATGCGGCTCATGGGGGAAAGGGCGCGGAGCAGTTCCCGGTCGTGTTGCGGGTGCCCGTACTTGGCGGCTGCGGACTGGGCGATCCACGGCTCCGTACCGGCGAAGAACGTGGCGAAGTCCGACATCCCGCATACCGCGACCCCGGCCCGGAAGAGGTCCGGATGCCACACGAGGCAGGCCATCGTGAGGTAGCCGCCGTACGAGCGGCCCATCACCCCCAGCCTCAGGGGGTCGGCGTACCCGAGCGAGACCACATGTGCGGCGCAGTCGGCGACGTCGTCGATCGCCGCGAAGCGGCCGGCGCCGAGGTCGGCGTCCACGAAGGACCGGCCCCAGCCGGACGACCCGCGGACGTCGGGGGCGAACACGTCCAGGCCCCTGCCGAGGAGTTCGTGGTACAGCGGGTTGAACACCGGCCGTTCCTGTTCTTCCGGTCCGCCGTGGAGGTGGATCACGCACGGGGCCGGCCGGCCCGGGTCCTGCTCCGGCGCCCGGTAGTACCAGCCACCGAGGACGAGTCCGTCCCGCGCCTCGCAGCGCAGAGGTACCGGTCGTACGGGAGGCCGCCCGGGCGGGACCGCATCCTCGTCCCGCGCCGACCAGCCGGTGCGCGCGGGCACGAGGGCCTCGTCCAGCTCCCAGATGCCCGGCCTGCGCCGGGATCCCGAAAGGGCGGCGAACAGGCCGCCGCGCTCCAAGGGCGCGATGCGAGTCACCACCTCGTGGGGCAGGACAGGATGGTGTCGCGGTCCGATGTCGCCGACCGTACGACCGAGGGCCGTTGGGGCGAGGGCCGTTGGGGCGAGGGCCGTTGGGGCGAGGGCCGTTCGGGCGAGGGTGAGCCCCACGCTTTCCAACTCGGTCGCGCCGTGCGCGTTCCAGGCGAGGACGGCCCACCGGCCGTGGTCGGGCACGCTCAGCAGGTCGAGGGCGGACTTCTCCCGCTCGGCGGCGACGGACAGCCCCCGGGACACGCCCTCCTCGTCCAGCCGTACCCTCAGCAGGGCCGCGAACTCCCGTTCCGCGTCGCTGCGCAGCCAGAGCGTCCGCGCGTCGGCGGAGAACCGGCCGATCCAGGGGTCCCCGTCGGCGACGTGCAGCGCGAAGGTGGTGCGGCTCGAAGCGGTGTCGAGCACGAGTGCCTCCCGTCGCCCGCGAGGGCCGCGTCGGACGAGCGCGAAGCGGCCGTCCGCACTCATGTCGCACACGCGCAAGGAGGCGGCTCCCTCCTCGCTGAACAGCAGCACCGGTGCGGTGGCTCCGTCCGGGTCGACCAGGTAGGCGGCCAGCCCGCCGCTCGGGGCGGGTCCGAGGTCCGCGACCGGCACCCCGCCCGCCGCGGGGAGGGCCGCTCCGCGCACGGACGGCGCGGGGTCCCACCGGGCCACCCGTCGTGCGGCCCCTCCTTCGAGGAGGGTCGCGGGGCCGTCGCGTTCGGACCACGCCGAGCCCAGCGGCGTTCGGCCGGCCCAGGGGGCCCCGTCCGTGTCCGTGTCCGCATCCGCGTCCGCGGCGTCTGACGGCAGGTGTCCTGGTCCGCTGTGCTCCGAGCCCGTCACGGAGGGCTGTGCGACCGTGACGGCGAGGGCGGTGCCGTCACGCGTCCAGCGCCCGAGGTGCGCCGAGCTTCCCGGCTCCGCCCCCGCGAGGACCTGTCGTCCTGTTCCGTCCGGCCGCACCACCAGAACCCGGGTGTGCTCGCCGCCCCCCGGCGCCGACGTGTAGGCGATCCATCGCCCGTCCGGCGACCAGGAAACCTCGGTCACCGGGTCGGGGTCGCCGTCCAGCACGTGCACCTCGGCCCCCCGGGCGGGCCCGCTCCACAGTTGGGGGACCCCGGCCCGATCGCAGATGAACGCCACGTGCTCGCCCGTCGGGTCGGCCGACGGGTACCAGCATCCGTGGGCGGTCAGGAGGGTCGGCGGGTCGACGCCGCGATGACCGGGCAGCCGAACCGGCGCGGGGGCCGGCACAGGGTCCGACGGGGGCGCTGCGGCGCCGGGGGGATCGGCCGTCCCGCGAAGCACGTCGTGCGCGTGCTGCAGAGGGCTCGTGTGCTCCAGGGGCATGGGCCGCCTCTCCCAGGCTTCCGCTTACAGGTGTCGACCGCTCAATGGATACCGTGCGTTTGCAGCCAGATTTCCAACGACGCGACCTGCCAGAGGGTGTTGGCCCCGCGTTTGGTGCGATGCCGGCTGGGTGCCTCGAGCAGCTCGTGGATGACGCGCTGGTCGAAGATGCCGCGTCGGCGTGCTTCCGGGGCCGTGAGGGCGGCGCGTACGCGAGTCAGCACGGGCTCGGCCATGTGCCGGACCGCCGGCACCGGGAAGTAGCCCTTCGGCCGGTCGACGACCTCCGGAGGCAGGATGGTGCGCCCGATGTCCTTGAGCACAGCCTTGCCGTCCTGCGCGAGCTTCAGCCGGGGAGGGCAGGCCGCGGCCAGCTCGACGAGCTCGTGATCCAGGAACGGCACTCTCGCCTCCAGACCCCAGGCCATCGTCATGTTGTCCACCCGCTTGACCGGGTCGTCGGGCATGAGTGCGTGGATGTCCATGCGCAGCGCCGCGTCGAGAGCGGTCTCGGCTCCCGGGGCGGCCATGTGGGCCCGGACGAACTCCATCGAGACGTCGTGGTCGGCGGTGAAGTCGGGCTGCAGCATGGCGGTGAGATCGGCGTGCGTCCGGTCGAAGTAGGAGTCCGCGTACGCCTCGTCGGCGTCCGGCCGGGCAGCCGAGGCGATCCGCGGGTACCAGTGGTAGCCGGCGAACACCTCGTCCGCGCCCTGGCCGCAGAGCACGACCTTGATCTCTTTGGAGACCTGTTCCGCCAGCATGTGGAACGCCACCGCGTCGTGGCTGACCATCGGCTCGCTCATGGCACCGATCGCGGCTTCCAGCGCGGACGGCAGCCGGTCGGAGGGAATCATGAACTGGTGGTGGTCGGTCGAGAACCGTCGCGCCACCAGGTCCGAATACCGGAACTCGTCTCCGTCCTCACCGTTCTCCGTCTCGAAGCCCATCGCGAAGGTCGCGAGGTCCTCCTGCCCCGCCTCGGCGAGCAGCGCCACGATCAGGCTGGAGTCCAGGCCGCCGGACAGGAGCACGCCCACGGGGACGTCCCCGACCGTGCGGCGCCGTACGGCCGTGCGCAGTGCGTTGTGCACCGCCTCCTGCCAGAGTGCCGGGTCCTCGCCGAGTTCGGAGTGCCGGGTGTACGACGGTTGCCAGTAGGTGTGGTCGTGGTGGGTGCCGTCCGGCTCGAGCACGCGGACGGTGGCCGGCGGGATCTTCCGAACGCCGGCCAGTACGGTACGGGGCGCCGGGACCGTACCGTGCCAGCTCAGGTACTGGTGGAGCGCCACGGGGTCGAGGGACGCGTCGACTCCGCCGCCCGCCAGCAGCGCGGGCAGGGAGGAGGCGAAGCGCAGGCGGTCGCGGTCCTGTGTGACGTACAGGGGCTTGATGCCCAGCCGGTCCCGGCCCAGCACGACGCGGCCCGTGTGGTGCTCGACCACGGCGAAGGCGAACATGCCGACGAGGGATTCGACGCACTCCCGGCCCCACTCGGCGTACGCCTTGACCACCACCTCGGTGTCGGAGCGGGAGAAGAAGCGATGTCCCAGCCCTTCCAGGCGATCACGCAGCTCACGGTAGTTGTAGACGCAACCGTTGAAGACCGCGGTGAGACCCAGCTGCGCGTCGGTCATGGGCTGGGCGCCGCACTCGGAAAGGTCGATGATCTTCAGGCGCTGATGCCCCAGCGCCACCGATCCCTGCGACCACGCGCCTCTTCCGTCAGGTCCTCGCTGCTCCAAGACATCGGTCATACGTTCGACCGCAGCGAGGTCCGGTCTCTTGCCGTCGAACCGCACTTCCCCGCTCAACCCACACACAGGGCACCTCCTACCGGTACGGCACCTCGGGGGCGCCACACCCTCGGCAGCTCACTTTCCGTGGAGCACCTGGTCACGTACGCCATCACTACACTCCTGTACCAGTTCGGCCTGCGATGGGCGAGCCGGCCCGAACGGGCGATCGACATATGAGGCGCCTGCCCGTCCGAGCGCCCCTTAAGCGGTCGCTCTTCCCCTCCCCGCTCACCGCACGGCGCACGGCACACGCCCTAGAGTGGACAGTCCTTGGCAGCCACCGACCCGAGCGGCCCCGTGGGGGCGGGGAAAAACGGCCGGGCTCAAGATCTCGGAGTGCACTCGTGGGCCAGTCCCCGCCTGATGACCACGCCGATGGGCTGTTCGCACTGGAGGAGCTGCGAACGGGGCCCGCCCATGCCGCCTCGTCGCGATCCGCGCCGCTCATCGGCCCCTCGTTCCGCGACTCCCCCGCTGCCCGCCGGCTGCTCTCCGTACGGGAGATCCACGCCGAGCCCGCCGCCGCAGCCTCGCCACGCGGGCGGCAGATCCTGGCGCGCTTCCCCGACGCCCGGGTCATCGACGTGGACTCGCACTGGCGCATCCCCGAACTCCACGGCAACGAGGGCAACCTGGAACGCTGGGTCCGCATCAAGAGCGAGGTCCTCGTCCTGGGCGAGAAGAAGACGCTCACGACGCGACCGAACGGAAGGTCGGCCGACTGGATCGCACCCGGCGTGGCGAACGGCTGCGCGATGGCGTGCGCCTACTGCTACGTTCCGCGCCGCAAGGGCTACGCCAATCCGATCACCGTCTTCACCAACATCGAGAAGATCATCGCCCACCTCGGTCGGCACGTCGCGCGGCAGGGGCACAAGCAGGAGCCGAACCAGTGCGATCCGACTGCCTGGGTCTATGACATCGGTGAGAACAACGACTGCTCCGTGGACGCCCTCATCTGCGAGAACACGGCAGACCTGGTGGAGGCGTTCTCGCGCTGGCCCACGGCCAAGGCGTCCTTCGCCACGAAGTTCGTCAACCCCGACCTGCTGCTGCTCGACCCGCGCGGCCGCACCCGCGTGCGCTTCTCGGTGATGCCCCCGCAGGACTCACGGCTGCTGGACATCCGGACCAGCCCCGTGGAGCAGCGCATCGAGGCGGCCGCGGACTTCCTGGAAGCGGGCTACGAAGTGCACTTCAACCTCTCACCCGTGGTCATCCGGCCCGGCTGGGAGCAGGACTGGGCGCAATTGCTCCGGCACATGGACGACGTCCTGCCCCGGGCTGTGAAGGAGCAGGCCGCGGCGGAGGTGATCATGCTGACGCACAACAGGGAGCTGCACGAGCTGAACCTCGCCTGGCACCCCCGGGCCGAGGACATGCTGTGGCGCCCCGATGTCCAGCAGGCCAAACGCTCCGAGAACGGCAGCTGGAACGTCCGCTACCGCAACCGCGACAAGGCCGAGGCCGTCGACGCCGTCCGCCGCCTGGTGGCGTCGCACGCCCCTTGGCTGCGGATCCGCTACGCCTTCTGAGAGACCGGCCGCTTCGCGACGGTGTATCCGGGAGCGGACGAAGCCCCGGGGGCGGCCGGCGTCCCTGCGCGTGCGCGTACGGCCCGGGTGGTCGAGCCTGACGACATGGACCCTCGCATCGTCATCCACCCACCCAGCCCTGACGACCCTCACGGCGGCCGCCGGGTCCACTACGACTCGACCATCCTCGGCCTGGCCCGCGACGAGAGCGATGTCAGGGAATTCCTGCGCCGCGCCGAGTTTCCCGGCTGGGACGATGTGGACATCGAAGATCCGGGCCTCTTCCGGTGGGAGGGCGGGGGCCCCGAAACGTGGACGACGTAGCCCGCGCCCCGCCTTCCGCCGTCACTGCCCGCCGCGCTCCACGACCGGCCTACGGCGGGTCGTCATCCGCGAAGCGCCGTCATCGCCGTCTTGGGGACGCCCGCCCAGGAGCTCCACCATCTGATCCAGAACTCTGCCGAAGTCCCTCCACGGAACCGTCGGGTCTTCGCCGTCGGCGGAAGCGTCCTTGCGACTCGGCCTCGATGGGGTCGGCTTCATGGTCCACCTCGTTGTTCCGTCGGCCCTCTGCAGGCCGGTCGTACGCGCCGCGGACGGCGTACGAAGCGCCTTCCCCCATACGAAACGTTCCATGCCGGCCCGGTCGGCCCGGTCGGCCCGGTCGGCCCGGTCGGCCCGGTCGCGGCAGTAGGGGGGCCCTGCAGCACCCACCACCCTCATCGGGTATGCGCGCCGCGCGCCGACGAAGTCACCGCTCACTTCACTCCGCGCGCCGGGCATCGAAGGTGATGTCGTCCACCGGGCAGATCTCCGCGGACATGTTGCTCCGCATCATCCGCAAGGCCGCTTCGGCCAGGCCGGCGTCGATGTGGGCGACCGCGTCGGCCGCTACGACGACATCGAAGTGCCGGATGTGGGCGTCCAGTGCCGAATACATCACGCACTGTTCGGTCACCTGTCCACACAGGACCAGGCGCTCGGTCCCGAGCTGGCCCAGCAGGTAGGCCAGAGGGGTTTCGAAGAAGATCGAGTGCCGCGCCTTGACGACGAAGAGCGAGTTCTCGTCGGGCGCGACCGGCTCCACCAGGTCGCCGTGTCGGCCGTCGAGGGCAGCCCGCAGGATCTCCCCGTGGTGCGAGCGCCACTCCCCGAAGTTGTCGTTCACGTAGATGACGGGCGAGTCGCTGGCCCGGGCGTGCTTCAGCAACGTCGTGATCCCGTAGAGCGCCTCACGGACGGACGGGACCAGAGCCTCGGCGTCCTCGTGTGCGTAGGTGTTGAGCATGTCGATCACGATGAGCGCTGTACGAGGCATGAAGCCGCCGCCTCTCGTCTCGCCCCGCTCTCTGCGGGAGGGGAGCCTGGGAGCAGAAGCCCGGGCTCGCGGTCTCCGATCCGTTCACTGATCTCAGTCTCCATCATCCGGCCGCCATGACGGTTCGCCCGGGACGCAGACGGAGAAACGCCGTGGTCCGCGCCGCCCCACACCGCCCGCTCACCGCGCCCGCCGGTCCGTCGCCCGCTCTGCGCTGCGCACGTTTGAAAGCGCGGGACGCGTCAAGAAGCGATTTGACACTGGCCTTATCTCGCGAAGCAGGAGACGCATCATGGGCATCATTGCTTGGATCCTCATCGGTCTGCTGGCCGGCCTCATCGCCAAGGCGATCATGCCGGGCAAGGACCCGGGCGGCATCATCATCACCATGCTCATCGGCATCGCGGGCGGCCTGCTCGGCGGCTGGCTCGGCAAGGTCATCTTCGGCGTGGACTCCATCGACGGCTTCTTCGACCTCTCGACGTGGATCGCCGCCATCATCGGCTCCATCATCCTCCTGGCCCTCTACCGCCTCGTCGCCGGAAACCGGCACTCCCACCGGCACGCCTGACCTGCGGCTGCGGTGATGTGACCGACCGCCAGGATGCACCGTGACGTGCCTCGGCGCGGCGGCGCCTGTGGGGGCCTCCGCCGCGCCGAGCCGCGCCACGCCGCGGCGCGCCGCCGGAGCATGCGCGGCGCGCGGGAGGGCAGGCGGATCATATGGCCGTTTTCGTCGGCACCTCCGGTTGGCAGTATCGGGACTGGTCGGGCGTTCTCTATCCACCGGACCGGCCACAACGGCTGTGGCTGGAGGAGTACACCCGGCACTTCCCCACGGTGGAGCTCAACAACGCCTTCTACCGGCTGCCATCGCCCGAGACGTTCACGCAGTGGCGTGCACGGACCCCACCCGGCTTCGTCATGGCCGTCAAGGCGAGCCGTTTCCTGACGCACATCAAACGCCTGCGTGAACCGGCGGAGCCGGTCGGGCGGCTCATGGAGCACGCCGCTCCCCTGGGCGATCGGCTCGGTCCAGTGCTGCTCCAGCTGCCGCCCACGCTGCGCGCCGACCCCGCCGCACTCGACGCCTGCCTCTCCTGCTTCCCCCTCGGTACTCGCATCGCCGTCGAACCACGGCACGAGTCGTGGTGGACGCCGGAAACACGTTCCGTGCTCGCCGACCGCGGCGCGGCCCTGTGCTGGGCCGACCGCGGGTCGCGGCCCGTGACACCTCTGTGGCGGACAGCCGACTGGGGCTACGTACGCTTCCACGAAGGCCGTGCCCAGCCCGCGCCCCGGTACGGCCGAGCGGCCCTGCGGAGCTGGGCGAACCGGATCGCGGACACCTGGCCCCCGGACGCAGACGTGTTCGCCTACTTCAACAACGACGCCGGCGGAGCAGCCGTTGCGGACGCGCGGTCTTTCACCCGTTTGACGGCTGGACCGGAGGCCACGTGACCGTCGCCCCCACGCGAGTGCGGCGAAACAGTGACAGCACGCGTAATCGGCGGCCCTCGGGACAGAAGGCGCACAAGGCTGCGAGGAGGCGATGTGGGCGATCCATCCGATGACCTGTACGCGCGACTGCGGCGGGAATGCATCCGCCGGGCGGACGATCTGTGGGCGGTCAGCCGCGCCCTGCACGCGGATCCCGAGCTCGCCTACGAGGAGTACCGGGCGGCCCGGCTGCTCACCGACGAACTCCGGCGGGCGGGATTCTCCGTCGAACCGGGGACAGCCGGGCTCGACACGGCTTTCGTGGCCCGCGCCGGGCGGGGACGGGGGCGGTGCGTGGCGCTGCTGTTGGAGTACGACGCACTGCCGGACCTGGGACACGCCTGCGGACACAATCTGATCGCCGCAGCCGGACTGGGGGCCGCTCTGGCGTTGCGCAGCGTTCTGGAGGAGGAAGAGTACGAGGGCACGGTGCTCGCCGTGGGGACACCGGCGGAGGAACGGGGCGGAGGCAAGGTCACTCTGGCCGAAGCCGGCGTGTTCGACGGTGTGGACGCCGCGTTGATGTTCCATCCCGGGGTGCACGACTGGTCATGGGCGCCGCTGACCGCGCAGACCCAGGTCCGGGTGGGCTTTCACGGCCGGGCAGCACATCCGACGGGCGATCCCACCCACGCGATCGACGCCCTGGCCGCCCTCATCCAGCTGTTCAACACCGCCGCCGTGATGAGCAGGCGGTTGCCGTCCGGCTCACACGTCCAGGGAATCGTGACCCACGGAGGCAGCGCGACCAATATCGTGCCGGCCTTCGCCGAAGGCCTGTTCGGCCTGCGCGCGGCCACGAGCACCGCCCTCGATGCGCTGGTCGGCCACCTCGGCAGCTGGGCCGAAGGCGTGGCGGCCGCGACCGGCACCACGGTGGAGGTGACCCGCATGGGCAGGGGATACGCCCACTTCCGGGACAACGACGTCCTCTCGGACCGGTTCAGCCTTCACCTCGCACGCTCCGGCATCCGGCTCACCCAGCCCGTCGGCGGGGTCTTCCTGGGCTCGTCCGACATCGGCGACGTCAGCAGCCGGGTCCCCTCCATTCATCCGTTCGTCGCAATCCTGGGCGGCGAGGCGTCGGACCACACCCCGGCCTTCGCACGGGCCGCGGCCTCGGAACGGGGGCGCGAGGTGATGCTGGCCGCCGCGGAAGCCCTGGCCTGCACGGCGGCCGACGTCCTCACCGACGCCGGGATCGCCGCCCGGGCATGGGCCCGCCAGCGGGAGAAGGCAGCGGCAGGCTTCTGACGGAGCCGTAGCGGGCCGGCCGTGCCCCACCCGGCCCTACGAGAGCGCGGGCGGCCCCGGGCCGGGGACGGGCATGGCCGCCCTCCCCCGGCACGGGCCCGCCGCCGGACGCTCACGACGCCCCGTCCGTCTCCCGATCGGACTGTGGCCACACGTACGGCAGGTCGTCCGGTACCCCGGGGAAGCGCTCCCGGTAGAAGGCCGGATCCTTGCGCACCAGCGCGGACTGGTGGCTTCGATGGAAGTCGGGTGCCCCCAGCCACGGCGGCAGGTCCCCGTCGGCGGCCAACTGCTCCTGGGTCCGAGGGGCTCCTCCCGGCTGCCACACCGTGAAGTCGCGGAGCAGGGTGACGGAGCAGGTGTCCGCACGCCCCTCGGCGGTCCACAGCCCGCAGATCTCCAGCCCGTACCGGACGAGGGCCTCCTCGTACCCCGCCCACATCCGCACCGCCGGGTGCCTGCGCCATCCGTAACCCGGAACGATCAGGCCACGCAGCACCTGCACGGCCTCGACCCGCTGCTTGCCGAGCCTTCGGACGTCCAGCGCGGCTGCCGAGGCGTCGAACGAAGGAAACGGAAGGAACGTCTGCACAAGGTCTCCCTCCGAGACGGCGGCCTGACCGGTACCCGATTGCCGAGACCCGAGTGCCGAGACCCACTCCCCTGCGGGCACGATGCGAGCCTGCCAGACACCGGACGAACCGGCCTGCCCCCGGCGACAAGGCGCCCGGTCCGGACCGCATGAGATGCGGCGTGGGCCGGGTACGCGCACCATGACCGTGACACCACACCGTCGACGAAGGGTTCCGTCATGCCCCGAGGATCCAGCCCCAAGCGCGAGCGGCAGTACGAGCACATCAAGGAGTCGGGTGAGAAGCGCGGTATGCCGGAGGGCCGCGCGAAGGAGATGGCCTCCCGAACGGTGAACAAGGAACGCGCACGTTCGGGTGAGAGCGAGACGGCGAGCCGCAGCTCCACCCAGGGCAAGTCCGCGTCGCAACGCGGCGGCGAGAAGTCCCGTGGCGGCGGCAGTTCGTCCGAACGCACCAAGGACGAGCTGTACCAGGAGGCGAAGAAGAAGGGCATCGAGGGCCGCTCCACGATGACCAAGCAGCAGCTCGAGAACGCCCTCGGCCACTGACCGCGGAAGGCGACGGCACACCTAGGCCGGGGTCGTTCCCTCCCCCTTTGCCCGGGTCATGCCGCGCGCTGCACGCACCCCTACCGTTCCGGCAGCAGGAGGAGTCCCCGTGGCCGTCCGTCATCACCTCATCCGGCGTCCCCCTCGTAGCGTGTGGGCCGTACTCGCCGATCCGACCCTGTACGGGGAGTGGGTGGTGGGCCCGTCCGAGTCCACGCCGCTCGACCACACCTGGCCCGCATCGGGTTCCCGGCTGCGCTACACGATCCGGCTCGGGCCTTGGTCCGCCGAGGGCATGACGACCGTACGCCACCAGGAGACCGGGAAAGAGCTGGAGTTGGAGGCGTCGTTCAAGTCCCTGGGCACGGCGAGGATCTTCCTCCAGCTCCGGCCGTGGGGTGAGGAGACCCTCGTCGTCTGCGACGAGCATCCCCTGCGGGGCCTGGGAGGGCCCCTGCACAACCCCCTGAGCGAAGCGGCACTCCAGCTCCGGCACCGGGGCATGCTGGCCCGCCTGGCCAGGGTCGTGGAAGCGCAGCACGACGAGGTGCTGCTCACCTGACGCCTGTCTCACGGGTCGAGCGTCATCTCCGCACATCGGGTCACGACGGACGCAAGTGTGTGCCCGCCGTCGTGCAGCCGGCGCTGGATGCGGGCGCCGTTCCCCCGTTCGTGCAGGTGCGCTATGGCTTCGCGGACGCGCTCGTCGTCGCCGTGGTCCACCAGCGCCTCGCGAACGTGCTGGTACAGGGCCTCGATGGCGTGCTCGGCGGACGTCTCCCTCATGGTCTCGGGGTGCAGCAGGGGTCCGTCCAGGCCCGAGCGGCCGGCCCGCCAAGAAGCCAGTCGCAGCAGACTCGTACCGGTCCTGCTCGGAGGCTGCCCGTCCTGCCAGGCGCGGGCCGCGGTCTCGACCAAGGCTCGTACGAGAGAGGCCAGCAGGACCGGAGTGGAGGCGTCCAGGCAGACGTCGGCGACCCGGACCTCCACGGTGGGGTAGGCAGCCGACAGGCGGGCGTCGAAGTAGATCATGCCCTCGTCGCGCAGGACACCGGTGTCGATCATCGCGTTGACCTGCTCGTGGTAGCGGTCGGCGGAGCCGAAGATGTCGACCGGGCCGGCGGAGGGCCACCGGTTCCACACCCGGCTGCGGTAGCTTCCGTACCCGCTGTCCTCGCCCTGCCAGAAGGGCGAGTTCGCGCTCATCGCCGTCAGGACGGCCAGCCAGGGCCTGATGCGGTCGAGAACGGCGACGCCCTCCTCGTCCGAGGCGACGGATACGTGGACGTGACAGCCGCACGTCAGCTGCTCCTGCGCGGTCAGTCCGAACTGCTCGCCCAGCCACCGGTAGCGTCGGCCGACGTTCAGCGACGGCTGCACCGGCAGCGGGGACGTCGCGACCGCCGCCACCACGGCGTCGGCACTCGCCGCATGGTGGGCCGCCTCGCCGCGGATGCGGACGATCTCCTCCTGGAGCTCGCCCATCTCGGTGACCGGTTTGGTGGCGAACTCGAGCTGCTCCTTCTGCAGTTCCGTCTCGAACTCGTGGTCTCGTCTGCCGCTGCCGTCCGGATGCCGCCAGGCAAGGCGGTCCGCGGCCGCGAGCACCGCCCCCGAAACGGCGCGGGGTTCGCCACTTTTCGCGTCCACGAGCAGCAGCTCTTCTTCCACACCTACGCTCCGCATGTCTCCGCCCGTCGATCGCGCCGTCAGATGCTCCCCACCTGCCCTGCCTTCCCCCGTCCATGCCGCCGCCCGTCCATGCCACCGCCCGTCCATGCCACCGTCCATGCCGCCGCCCGGGCCTGCGCGCGTGTGCCCCTCGTCAGCCGGGCAGACGGCCCCGAGGAGGTGATGCATCGTGCCGAGGTGGCTCAGTGCACCCGGAAGAGCGAAGTCGGCGGCTGCTCATGCCGCCGCCTATGTGTGGCGTGGCGTCCGGCAGGCGGGCCGTGAGCGGGACGACCTGCTTCTGGGAGCGAAGACGGTGGTGGCGGCCATGGTGGCGTGGACGGCGGCCCGCTACGTCCTGCCGCCGGCCGTGGCGACGTTCGCGCCGTTCACCGCGATGGTGGCCTTGCAGGCGACCTTGTACCGCTCGCTGCTCGACTGCGCCCAGTACGCGATTGCGATGGCGGTCGGCGCCACCCTGGCCGCCGCGCTGGCGGCCACCGCGGGCATCCACGGCTGGACCTTCGGCCTCCTCACCTTGGCCGCGTTGGTTCTCGGCCGCGTCCGGCGGCTGGGCCAGCAGGGCACCCAGGTCGCCATCGTGGGATTCTTCGCCTTCTCCTCGGGGCACGGCCGAATCGACTACATCGGGCACCTGGCCGCGTCGGTGGCGATCGGCGCCGTCTGCGGACTCGCCGCCCACGTCGTCCTGGCTCCCGCCCGACACGCCCGCCACCGGCAGACGGCAGCCGCCGGTCTCTACGCGGAGATGAGCGAACGGGTCAAGGGCCTGGCCGACGCCTTCGAGGCGACCGCTCCCGGCGCCGGCCGGGTGCAGCAGTGGCGCCACGACTGGCGACGCCTCGCCCGCGACTGCGACGCCGTTCACGGGAGCATCGAGAAGGAAGAGGAGAACAGCCGCCTCAATCCCCGCCGCAGCTTCGAGGGCGCCGACCAGGCACTCCCCCGGACCCGCGAGTCGATCACCATCGCCCAGCGTTCCCTGGACCACCTGCGCTCCATCACGCGCACTCTGGACCACGCCATCGACAGCGGGGAGATCGAAGACCTGCCGCCGTCCTTCCGTAGGGCTTACGCCTCCGTGTTGAGGACCTCGGCCGGCGCGATGGAGGAGATAGGACAGACCTCCCGAACCGACGACGGCCGCCTCGCCGACGTGATCGAGGATGCGGCATCCCAACTGGATCGGATCCAGGAGGAGTCGCTGACCCACCCGGAGGGCCGGTCGGCGGCCCCGACGCTCCAGGGCACCCTCCTCACCGACGCCGCGCGTCTCCTGGCCGAGCTCCGCTCGGGCCGGCACGCCCTCAGTCATGCGTGAGCCGGCGCCCCGCACACACCGGAATGCGCGCCACGGCTCAAGCGCCCACGATGGGGTGTCACCCCTGCCAGCCATCTGTCCCGCTGCCCCGCTGCCCCGCTGCCCCGCTGTCAGGAGTCGATCGCATGCCGGCACGAAGGCCGCGCAACCACCGCGCCGACGTCACCTTCCCCCCGCACGGGGGCCAACCGGTCGGACCGGTCGGACCGGTCGGACCAGTCAGCGGGGTGGGCGACCATAGCGGCCGACAGCCCGGCGTCCGCCCTCGCGAGTCGCGCGTGAAAGAACAGGGCGCCGGGGTGGACCGTGGCCATGCACGGACGCCGCACCGATGACTCGGAAGCCCCCGCCGGAACTCACTTCGGACGGGCATTACGTCCTCATCGAGGGGAGGCGCTGGCGTGCCACCGACCCGGACCTGCCCGCCGATGCCGCCGCGCGCCTGCGCTCTCACCTGATGGCGGCACGGCGAGCCGTGGGCGCCGCCCTGCGCGCGCACGACGAGGAGGGGGAGCGCGAGGCCAGGCGTCGCGTGCACACGGCGAAGGTTGCCCTTGGCGAACGCGGCACCCCGTGGTGGGAGCAGACCGAAGCGGAACGCCACGCCCGCTGGGTGGACGGCCTGGCATCTCTGGACAAGCCGTAGTCCGCCCTAGTCCGCCCTGCCCGCCCTGTCCGCCCTGTCCGCCCTACCCGGCAAGGTCGAGGCGGCTCGACCGTGCCAGGGCGCGGCCGGGCTCCGGTCCGGCCCCTGCCCCGTACGGTCCGCCCCGGCCCGCGTAACCCCGGCCGTACGGGGAAGGTGCCGCACCGGGGAACGCCCGCCGAGAACGGGAGATGATCATGGGCGGTGACAAGAAATTGACCCGCGGTGACAAGGTTTCGTGGCGCAGCCACGGCCAGGACGTCACGGGCAGGGTGCAGAAGAAGATCACGAAACGCACACGGGCCGCCGGCCGTACCGTCGACGCCTCGGCCGACCAGCCCCAGTACGAGGTGGAGAGCGACGCATCCGGTCGCTCCGCCGTACACAAGCCGGACGCGCTGCGCAGGAAGGGCTCCGCCTGAGGCGGCGGCAGGACGACAGCGGCGCCGCGGCACTGCAAGCGAGCACGCGGGCGGACCGGCTGCGGCGGTTCAGCCGGCCGTGCCGTCGACGCGAAGCCGCACCTGCTCCTCCAGGCGCGCGAGACTGCGGTCGAGGGCGTCGTTCACCGCCTGCTCTCCGGGATCGTTCTGCCGGGTGAGGAACGACAGATGGACCGTCACCTCGGCGGGGCCCCCGTCATGGCCGGCCACTTGGAGCCACCCGGTGTACCCGCCGCCCTCCCGCGTCCCCCACTCCAGACGCATCTGGTCCGTGCGGGCCTGCAGTACGGCCGCCTTGTCGGCACCGTCGCCGTCCTCATGCACGTTCACCGCCGGCAGCTCCTCGGCGCGCACATGCAGTTCGGCCGGAAGCCACTGATCCATCTGATCGACGTTGGACGCCTGGTCGAAAACGTGTTCCGGCAGCGCGGGCATCGTGCGCGAGCGCTCGTACTCGGTCATCGGTTCCTCACCTTCCGTCCGTTCCGCATCGTCCGTACCGGCGCCTGCCCGCTCCCGCCGGAGTCACGCGCCGGTCCTCCCGGGCCCCGTCTACATGGGGTCCATGGTTCCGCTGCCCGGACCGAACTCCTGCTCGCTCTTCTCGCGTATGTGCCGTGCCTTGTCGGTGAGCCGTTGCCGCTCTGCGGGATCCGTCGCCCGCTGCGCCGCCTGTTCCAGCTCCTGAGCCTTGTCGCGCATCTGCCGGGCCTGCGGGCTCGGCCCGCTTTCGTCGCTCATCGCATACTCCTCGCAGTGGGAACCTCATCCGCCGAGGGCGGGCAGTACCTTCTCGCGGTATCCCGCGAAGAACGCTTCGTCGTCGGGGCCGATCTGCCCGACGTACACCTCCTCGAAGCCCGCCTCCGCGTAGGCTCGTACGGCCGCCACGTGCTCCTCGACATCGTCGCCGCAGGGGACGTTCTCGGACACCTGGTGGCGCGTGACGAGACTGCTCGCCTGTTCGAAGTGCGCGGGGGTCGGCAGGATCTGGTTGAGCTCACCGGGCAGGTGCTCGGTGGGCCACAGCCGGTGCGCGGTGTCCACGGCCTGCTCACGGTTCGCGCCCCAGCACACCTTGAGTCCGCCGATCACGGGCTTTCCCTCCCCTCCCGCGGCCCGGAACCGCCCGATGGCCTCCTCGTCGGGGCCCATCAGGACGCACCCGTCCCCGATCCGCCCGGCGAGTTCGGCCGCCTTGGGCCCGAAGGCCGACACGTAGATGGGGAGGAGGCCGTGCGGAGCGGTGTAGAGGCGGGCGTTCTCCACCGTGTAGTGCCGCCCCCGGTGGCTCGTCTGATGGCCGGTGAACAGCTTGCGCATCACGTCGACGGCTTCCTCCAGCATCTCGGCGCGCTCAGCGAAGGGCGGCCAGCGATCGCCCAGTACGTGTTCGTTGAGCGCCTCGCCCGTGCCCACACCCAAGGCGAACCTGCCATCGAGCAGCCGGCTCGACGTAGCAGCAGCCTGAGCGGTGATCGCGGGATGCAGACGCGTGGTGGGGCACGTGACCAAGGTGGTCACGGGGAGGTCCACGGTCTGTGAGAGTGCTCCGATCATGGACCACACCAGCGGGCTGTTGCCCTGTGCGTCGTTCCACGGGTGGAAGTGATCGGAGATCGCCAGGCGGGTGAACCCGGCGTCGGCGGCTCGGCGAGCCTGCTCCAGCAACCGGCCGGGGGTGAATTCCTCGCATGCCAGAAAGTAGCCGTATGACGTCATGGATCGAGCGCCTCCAGGGACGGGAGAACGGACCCCCCGCCGCGCGCGTGCCCGTGGTGCGGCCGGACAAAACGTCACTCGCGCGTGCCCGTGGTGCGGCCGGACAAAACGTCACGCCGGGCGGCGCGGTGTAGTGCCCCGCTCCCCAGCAGCCCCCGCAAGCCCGACCTGCTCCATGGGGTTGTCCGGGCATGGGCGGGTAGGGGCAGTGCATGGCTACGCGATGATCCGCCCGGCTCACCTGAAGTTGCACCGCCTTTCCGCACAGGAAGTATGAGTTCCCCCCACCTCGCCCCGCGCATGAAAGGAACGAGGACATGGCCGGTAAGGACCCAGCCGAGACAGCCCAATCCGCGCGTGTCAAAGCCCTGCTCGTCACTGACCAGCTGACCGGGGCAAGCGCTGGGAGCGGGCCCGAGATCACGAATGGAGCGCCACTCGCACAGTCTCTCCTGGCACAGCCAGGGGTTCGCCGCGGCCTCGTGCTGCTCGTCGCCGCCACCGTGGCGGTAGCCGTGGTGCGGCGGGCCGGAAGGCGATGCTGAGGAAGCCCCGTCCCCTTACGGGTGATGCCGGGCATCGTGCTCGCCGGGCCGACCGACAAGTGACCCACGAGAAGGAGCATCATGTCGATCAACGTCTCCGACTGCATCCTCCAGCGCCTGCGCGAATGGGATGTGGAGCACGTCTTCGCCTACCCGGGTGACGGGATCAACGGTCTGCTGGCCGCATGGGGCCGCGCGGACGACAAACCGCGGTTCATCCAGTCGCGCCACGAGGAGATGTCCGCCTTCCAAGCGGTCGGCTACGCCAAGTTCTCCGGCCGGGTCGGCGTCTGCGCGGCCACCTCCGGCCCGGGCGCCATCCACCTCCTCAACGGCCTCTACGACGCCAAGCTCGACCACGTACCGGTCGTCGCCATCGTGGGGCAGACCAACCGCAGCGCCATGGGCGGCTCCTACCAGCAGGAAGTCGACCTGCTCAGCCTCTACAAGGACGTGGCCGGCGCCTTCTGCGAGATGGTCACCGTCCCCGAACAGCTGCCGAACGTCATCGACCGCGCCCTGCGGACCGCGTACGCCAAACGCACCGTGACCGCCGTCATCGTGCCCGCCGACGTGCAGGAACTGGACTACTCTCCGCCGACCCACACCTTCAAGATGGTCCCGTCCAGCCTCGGCAGCCCCTCGTACGCCCCTGTGCCCGCCGCGGCCGACCTCGCGCGGGCCGCCGCCGTCCTCAACGAGGGCGAGAAGGTCGCCGTCCTGATCGGCCAGGGGGCCCGCCACGCCCGGCCCGAGGTCGAGGAGGCCGCGGACGTTCTGGGGGCCGGGGTGGCCAAGGCACTGCTCGGCAAGGACGCCCTGCCGGACGACCTGGCGTACGTCACCGGGTCGATCGGGCTGCTGGGCACCCGGCCCTCGTACGAGATGATGCGGGACTGCGACACCCTCCTGGTGGTGGGTTCCAGCTTCCCGTACACCCAGTTCCTCCCGGAGTTCGACCAGGCCCGCGCCGTGCAGATCGACATCGACCCCTTCATGGTCGGACTGCGCTACCCCTTCGAGGTGAACCTCGTCGGGGACGCGAAGGAGACGCTGGCGGCCCTGCTCCCGCAGCTGAAGCGCAAGAAGCACGGATCCTGGCGCAAGAAGATCGAGAAGGACACGGCCCGCTGGTGGGAGGTCATGGAACGGCGTGCCGAGGTCGCCGCCGACCCCATCAACCCCGAGTACGTCGTGCACGCCCTCGACGGGCTGCTGCCCGATGACGTGATGCTGGCGGCCGACTCCGGTTCGGCGGCGAACTGGTACGCCCGGCACCTGCGGATCCGCGGAACCATGCGCGGCTCGCTGTCCGGCACCCTGGCCACCATGGGTCCCGGCGTGCCCTACGCCATCGGTGCGAAGTTCGCCCACCCCGATCGCCCGGCGGTGGCGATCGTCGGCGACGGCGCCATGCAGATGAACGGCATGGCCGAGCTCATCACCGCCGCCAAGTACTTCCAGGACTGGCGGGACCCGCGGCTGGTCGTGGCGGTGCTCAACAACCACGACCTCAACCAGGTCACCTGGGAAATGCGCGCCCTGTCCGGCGCCCCCCAGTTCCTGCCCTCGCAGGCACTGCCCGACGTCCGTTACGCCGACTTCGCGCGCTCCATCGGACTGGACGGCGTACGGGTGGAGAGCCCGGAGGGCGTGGACGCCGCCTGGAAGCAGGCCCTGGCCGCCGACCGGCCGTTCGTCATCGACTTCCGTACGGATCCCGCCGTCCCGCCGATCCCGCCGCACGCCGACCTCGACCAGATCGAAGCCACCTCTGCCTCCATCCTCAAGGGGGACAGCGACCGGGCCGGCATGGTCCGCCAGGGGCTGAGGGCCAAGATCCAGGAGTTCCTGCCGGGGCGCGGGCGCGCCCGCCGCGACGACGGTGGAGCGTGAGGCCCGCGGCGACGACGGTGGAGCGTGAGGCCCGCGGCACGCGCCCCCTGCCACCCGAAGGCCGGCCACATGGTGGCCGCCACCGCCGGCATCACCCCCGCCGAAGCCGCCCGACGCCTCAACGACCACGCCGACCGCCACCACCAGGGCCCCACCGACATCGCCGGCGACATCGTCCACCGCCGCACCGCATCCGAAGCCGTCCTCGGCGAGCCCATCAGGTGAGATGGGCCGCCCGGCCCAGAACGACGCGAAAAGGCGGGATGCAGGCCTGGCCCGGGGGTAGCCGGACATCATGAACACCACAGGAAACACCCCGCTCCGCGCCGTCGCACTCGTCTGCACCCTGTCCCCCTCCCCCGCCTCCTCCAGCTCCCAGCTGCTTGCCGAACAGACGATGGCCGCGCTCGCCGAGCACGGCGTCACCGGGAAGACGATCCGTATCGTCGATCACGACGTGAAGCCCGGTGTGAAGACGGACATGGGCAGCGGAGACGCCTGGCCGGAAATCCGGGCCACGATCATGGCCGCCGACATTCTGGTCCTCTCCACACCCATCTGGCTGGGCCACCCCTCCAGCGTCGCCCAGCGAGTCCTGGAACGCCTGGACGCGGAACTGTCCGAGACCGACGACGAGGGCCGCATGCTCACCTACGGCAAGGTCGCGGCTGTCTGCGTCGTCGGCAACGAGGACGGCGCCCACAAGGTCAGCGCCGACCTCTTCCAGGGCCTGAACGACGTCGGCTTCTCCCTGGCTCCGAACGCCGTCACCTACTGGGTGGGCGAAGCCATGCAGGGCACCGACTACCAGGACCTCGAGAAGATCCCCGAGAAGACCGCGGCCACCACGAAAACCCTCGCAGCAAACACCGCTCACCTCGCCCGGCAGCTCAAGGCGGCCCCCTACCCGCCTTCCTCCTGAACGGTTGCAGCCGCACCCCGCGCTGCATCCCCTGGCGGTCACTCGAGGACGGTGGCGGCCACCGACAGGTCCGCGACCAGCCCCGCGAAGGCCGCCTCCCGGTCATCGGCCCGCAGGACCGCCGAGGGATGGACCGTCGCCAGCAGCTGCCCGGGGTCAGCGCCCGGGTCACCGTCGAGGACCGGCATCGGCAGCAGAACACCCCGTCGCTCGCCCACACGGAACGACGAGCCGAGCAGCGCCTTGCCCGCCGTACCGCCCAGTACCACCAGCACCTCCGGGGCGACCAGCCGCAGTTCCTCCACCAGCCAGGGCCGGCAGGCGGTCATCTCCCGCAGGCTCGGAGCCTTGTGGATGCGGCGCTTGCCGCGCGGGGCCGGCGTGAACTTGAAGTGCTTGACCACGTTGGTCAGGTACGCGTCCTCGTCGCCGAGGCCGGCCTCCTCCAGCGCCCGGTGCAGCAGCTGCCCCGCCGGGCCCACGAACGGCTCACCCTGTACGTCCTCCCGGTCGCCGGGCTGCTCCCCCACCAGCATCAGCCGTGCCCGCGCCGGGCCCTGGCCGAAGACCGTCTGCGTGGCCTCCCGGAACAGCGGGCACCCCTGACATCCGGCAGCTGCCCGCCGCAGACCCGCCAGCCCGCCGCGCGCCGGCACATACGGCGTCGCGTCGTATCCCTGGCCGGCGGTCGCGGCCGGGGCGGCACTCGTGCTCGCGTTCATGGGCCACCATCTCCGAACCGTCGATCCGGTTTCCTGGGCTCTGGTCGGCCCCGCAGGCGGGACCACTGGACGGCAGTCGGCGTCTTCCCGACGTTCCGCGCCCGAAACCGGCGGATCGTGGCTCCTGCGGGCGGGCCACGTATGACGAGGCCGGACGCCCGGCAGCGTCACCGAGCGCTTGAGGTGGACCAGAAGAGCGACGGTGGCGCCCCGGGGGCGCCGAGCAGGGGAGCGGTGAGACGGCCGGCGCCAGGCCGGTGACGCTACGGCTCCGTCTCCTCGGGATCCCGGACGATGTGCACGGCGGCCTCCTCGGCAGACGCGGCCCCCGCGTCGATGCCGACGTCGTGCGCGAGGACGTCGTTCTCGTGCGGAGAGGCGGTGGCGGGGGCCAGCCGTCCCGCGCGATCGCCGCCGGCCTCCGGGCCGATGGGCTCACCGTCCCCCTCCGACAGGTCACCGATACCGTCCCCCGCCGGGCGCTCCTGGTCGGGTAGTTCCCGGGCGAGGCGGTCATCGAGGCTCTCGCCCCTGCGCTGCCCCTCGGCGGTGGTGTCGTTCCGCTCGCTCGCGTAGGGCCGCTCGGGGGGCGAGTAGCCCTGATCGAGCTGGGCGTCCGTGTCGGGCTCGCCGACGCTGTCGTCCATGTCCGGCTGGAGCTCGGAAGGCTCATCCTCCGGCTGGGGCTGGTAGACCTCGTCGCCGCGGGCATCACTCTCGCTCATGAGCACGTCCTCTCGTCGTGGAGGCATCTGTCGTCACAGGTTCAGCATGACGGCGTAGGCGAGGAAGAACAGGGCGACGGCCAGAGCCAGCAGGCAGATCACCACCAGGGGGCCTTTGCCCCAGCCGCGGGTGAGGGGACGGTACGGTCCGGCCCCGGAACCGGTGCTCGACTCGCCGGGCGGTGTCTCCCCCGGCGGTACCCCGCCCTGAGCGCTGCGCCCGTCGGATCGCGGCGGATCCGGCTGTGGGAATTCGGTCATGGGTCTGCCCTCCTCGGTTCGAAGGCCGTTCCTGCCCCGGACCGTCGGGCTCGCGGATGCGGTGCCCGGGTGACGAGCCGGGAGCGTCCAGCACCTACCCGTCGCCGACGGTCGCACGCCTCCGCGCGGGGCTGATGTCTGCAGAGCGCCCCACGGAGCCGCCCAGAGGACCAGAACCGGGGCGGGCGCGCCGCCTGGTGGCCTAACCCCGCGCGCCCGGTGCCCGGTGCATGCCCAGAGTGGGTCCCACGAGACGCGACGGCGCCGGGCCCCCGCCGCCCCCCGGGGGGCGGGGCCGCGCCGCCGGAACCGAGGGAAGGCAAGGCACAGCATGAACAGCGCGGTACAGGTCGACCTGACGGGCAAGCAGGCTTTGATCACCGGTGGGGCCCGGGGTCTGGGCGCCGCCATCGCGCGGCGGCTCACCGCGGCCGGCGCTTCCGTCCTGGTCGCCGACGTACGCAAGGACCTCGCACAGGAACTCTGCGCGGATCTCGTGGTGACGGGCGGGCGCGCCCGCTTCGTCGAGATGGACGTGTGTGACCCCGACGCGGTCGCAGCCGTCCTCGGAGACGTCGAGGCGGACGGCGGACGGGTGGACATCCTCGTCAACAACGCGGCCGTCGATGTGTCCAAGTCCGTCGCGCACCTGACCGCGGAGGAGGTCAGGCACGTGGTCACCACCAACCTGCTCGGGCCGATGTACCTGTGCCTGCAGACCTACCGGCGCATGGTGGCCGCGGGCGGGGGCCACATCGTCAACATCCTCTCCACCGCCGCGAACCGGACCTGGACGGAAGCGGGCCCGTACGCGGCGAGCAAGTCCGGGCTGCGGGCGTTCACCCACACCCTCTTCAAGGAGGCGCAGCGGGACTGCACGGGGATCGGTGTCACGGGGATCATCGCCGGCGGAATGGAGACCGCCTTCATCATGGACCGGTTCCCGGAGGCCGACACCGCTCTGCTCCAGAGCCCGGAGATCGTGGCCGACACCGTCATGTACGCGCTGTCCGTGCCCGCCGGGAGCGTGGTCGGCGAACTGGTCGTGGTTCCCCGCCGGGAACCGTCCTGGCCCTGACGAGAGGCTCTGACCGTGATCAGTCCCCTGGACTTCTCCCCCGCCACGGCGGTGGTCACCGGTTCCGACTCCGGAATCGGCCGCGCCGTCGCCGTGCGACTCGCCGCGGCCGGACTGGACGTCGGCATCACCTGGCACCAGGACGAGGACGGGGCCCAGCGCACGGCCGAGGAGGTCCGGGCGCGCGGCCGGCGTGCCGTGCTCGCCCGGCTCGACCTCACCGACCTGCCTGCGGCCGCCGATGTCATCGACCGACTCGCCGACGGCCTCGGGCGCATCGACGTGCTCGTGAACAACGCGGGCACCGGTACCGCCACACCCTTCCTGGATCTGGACCTGGCCACCGTTCGCGAGGTCCTCGACGTCGACCTCGTCGGCCCACTGCTGTGCGGTCAACGGGCGGCACGGCACATGATCCGCCAGGGCTCCGGCGGCCGGATCGTCAACGTCACCTCGGTCCACGAACACCAGCCGCGCGTCGGCGCCGGCCCGTACTGCGCCGCCAAGGGCGGACTGGGCCTCCTCACCCAGGTGATGGCACTCGAACTCGCCGAACACGGCATCACCGTGAATTCGGTGGCTCCAGGGGAGATCGCCACGCCCATGACCGGCCAGGAGGACGAGGACGTGCGTACGGAGCCCCGGCCGGGCATTCCCGCCGGCCGGCCGGGCGACGCCCACGAGGTCGCCGCCGTCATCGCCTTCCTGGCCGGACCCTCGGCTTCCTACGTCACCGGCGCCTCCTGGACGGTGGACGGCGGCATGCTGCGGATGGGACCCATGGCCGGGTCGCACATGGACCACGACCGGTGGCGCCGGCCCTGAGTGCTGCCCTCCCCCTGCGTGCTTCGCCGCAGCACCCGGGTGCGTCTTCGGTTCCACCCGCGGACGCCCGAGGTTCGAACCCGCATTCCGGGCGGGTCAGGCGGCAGCACCCACCGAAGCGGGACGGCCTCGGCCGTCCCGCCCGAAGGAGCCGTGTATGGGCAGCGCCTTTCCGCCCCGCCGTAAGCATGCCGTCGTCACCGGCGGAGCCGGTCTCGTCGGCTCATCCCTGTGCGCCAGCCTGCCGGAGGCGTGCACGGCGGTCACCTGCATGGACGGACTCGGCACGGGCCGGGCCGCACGCACGTCCCCGCACGGGCCGCCCGCCGCGGTCCGGCGCATCCGCCGGCCACGGCCGAGAGCGGGGCGCGCCCGGCAGGCGGCTCTGGAGGGGTATGGGCTCCCACATTTCCCGGCAGCCCGGGAGCAGCCGAGGGCGGAGGCGGTCTCGTGAGGTATCGCGGGGACCGCGGTGGGGCAGGCGCCCGGTTGTCGATCGCCCTGGTGTCCGAGTACGCCGGCCCGCCGGCCCCGCTCGGCGCAACCGACGCGGGCGGTCGGAACGTCCACGTGGCCTGCCTGGCGGGCGGGCTCGCCGACCGGGGTCATCGTGTCACCGTCTACACCCGCCGGGACCACCCGGCCCTGCCGGAGCGCAGTCGGCTGCGGCCCGGAGTCGAGGTGCACCACGTCCCCGCCGGGCCGCCCGAGTGGCTGCCGAAGGATGAACTCCTGCCCCGCATGCGGGAGTTCGGCTACTACCTGTCCTATCTGTGGCAGGAGGAGGCACCGGATCTGGTGCACTCGCACTTCTGGCTGCCCGGCGTGGCCGCCCTGTTGGCCACGCGGCAGCCGCGGCTGCCCCTGGTGCACACCCATCACGCCCTGGGCACGGTCAAGCGCCGGCACCAGGGAACCGCGGACACCAGCCCGCCGGTCCGGACCGGCTGTGAACGCGAACTCGGATTGCGCTGCGACCGGGTGGTCGCCACCTGTCGCGACGAGGTCGGCGAACTCTCGCTCTTGAGCGTCCCTCCCGAGCGGGTGAACGTGGTGCCCTGGGGCGTGGACCCGGACCGCTTCACCCCGGACGGTCCGGCAGCCGCTCGGGGCGGCCGACCGCACCGGCTGCTCCAGCTGGGGCGCCTGGTGCCCCGCAAGGGCGCCGCCGTGTCCGTCCGGGCACTGCCCCTGCTGCCCGACTCGGAACTCCTGGTGGTCGGGGGTCCACCTCCGGAACGCCTCGACTCTGATCCGCAGGTGCGCCGGCTGCGGCGGATCGCCTGCGAGGCGGGGGTCGCCGATCGGGTCCGGTTCACCGGTGGTCTGTCCGCCACCGAGGTCGCGGCGGTGATCAGGAGCGCCGACGTCGTCCTGTGCCCGCGGACTACGAGCCGTTCGGCATCGTTGCGCTGGAGGCGATGGCCTGTGGCAGACCGGTCGTCGCCAGCGCGGTCGGCGGCCAGCTGGACACGGTGTCCGACCCCCTCACGGGTCGACTGGTGCCGCCCGGGGACCCCGAGGCCCTCGCCGAGACGGTGCGTGTCCTGCTCACCGATCCGGCCCTGCGTGCCGCATGCGGGGCGGCCGGCCGCCGGCGGGTCCTCAGCCGCTACAGCTGGACCCATGTCGCCGCCGCGACCGAGAGGGTCTACCGTTCGGTGCTCGCCTCCGGACCGACGGTGCCCGGTGCGACCTGACCTCGAACGACTCCATCCCCCAACGCCCTGAGGAAGGTACGCAGAGGGGCGGGCACCGTGTGGG
>NZ_JBSGZI010000093.1:0-32723 GCF_053610945.1 Streptomyces sp. NPDC054849 | reverse complement strand
GGCATCACGAAGATCGGCGACGTCATGGCCGGCCTCAAGGGCATGGGCAACATCGAGATCCCGAAGATCGGCGACGGAGCGTTCGCCCTCCCCGAGGGAGCCCTCAAGCTCCCCGACGGCGCGATCCAGCTCCCCAAGGGCACCGCGATCCCGGACGGGGCGGCCAAGCTCCCCGACGGCACCATCAAACTTCCCGAGGGCACCACGACGTTCCCCCCGGGCACGGTCAAGCTGCCCGTGGACGGCCCGCCGCAGTTCATGGACCCCAAGGGCAACATCTACAAAGCCGACGGCTCGCTCTCCCAGCACATCAGCGAAGCCCCGAAGGCCAAGCCGGACGCGGGCGCGGGCATCCCGCGCGTCGACCCCCCGAAGGTCGACTCCCCGGCCACGGCCAGGATCCCGGAACTCGAACTGGCCGGCGTCGGCGCCCGCGGCGGAGACGACGTCATCCGCCTCGGCTCCGACATCTCGGATCCGGTCCGCGCCGCCGACCACGCCCCGACGGGTCGTCCGGACCTGACCCCGACGGGTCGTCCGGACCTGACCCCGACGGGTCGTCCGGACCTGACCCCCACCGGCCGCGCCGGCGACCACACGCCGGGCGGCAGCGCGTACGACCACGGCAACGGCCCCTCGGCGAGCCACGAGCCCCCGACCGGCGGCGGCCGCACGGACGGCCCTGGTGGTACCAGTACCGGTCACGGCGACGGCCCCGGTGCGGGTGGCCACACGGACGGCCCCTCCGGCGGCGGTCACACGGACACTCCGTCGGGCGGCGGTCACACGGACACTCCGTCGGGCGGCAGTCACACGGACACCCCGTCGGGCGGCGGGCGCGGGGACAGCGGCGGAACCGGTCACGGAGACGGTCCCGGAGCCTCGGGTGGGTCCGGGTCGGGCGAGCACCCCGTTCTCTCCGGCGCGTCCGAGCCTCGGCCGGATGGTGCTCGCTACGTCGAGGAGCCCACGCCCGAGCACCATGCGGCGGCACGGTACTACGACCAGGTCCGCGCCAACCCCGAATCCCTCGATATCCGGAGCATTTCGGAGAACACCGGGATCAGTACGCAGGTCCTGGACCGGGTGCGCACCCATTTCTTCCTCACCGAGCACGTGGTGACCCAGGCTCCGGGAGCCCCGCGACTGGCGTACTTCACGCCGCGAAGCGACATCGCCGACCTCTGGAGGGGTGCCAGTGAGGGCACTCTGACCCGTGCCGAAGAGACGCTGTTCGAGCGCTACATCGGGCATGAGTTCACGGAAAGTCACTTCATCGAGGCGGGAATTCCCTACGTACGTGATGCGGAGCACCTCTGGGGGCGCTACGACAACGGAGGCGGAGACGCTGGGTTCTATCACGAATGGCCGGGAAGTTACCATGACGCCGGTGCGCACGAGCTCGCACTGAAAGAGAACAACGGCCGGTTCTCCCAGTGGCCTGGGCTGGGGCTCGACCTTCCGAATGTCGAACTGGCACCCGGTCTTGCGAACATCGACGAAGTAACGGCGGCTCTCCTCCAAGAGCTGCGATCGAAGGGGATCGTGAAGTGAACGACCGGGCGGCGTCACTCGTGCTGGAGCGCCTTCGGGCAGTTGAATGGGACGGGGACTGGGACGACGTGTTCGCGCACGTCATGTCTCGTCGCCTGCTGATGCGCGAATATCTTCGGCGGGCGGGGCTGTGGGCGCAGGCCTGCTCGGCCGAGACCATGTGGCCGTTCTTCGATGTCGTCGAGTACGTGGACCCCGATTTCTCGCTTGACGCGGAAGTCGCCACACAGCTCCGGGAATACCTGGGTGAGACCGTCGCCATCAACGCCGTCAAGCGGACCTGCACGGGTGCGGTGCGGCTGGCGGACTACCGGGCGCGGCATCCGGAAGAGCTTCCGGACCTGCCCGACCTCTACGAGCCGCTCCTGCTCTTCTACGAGCGGGGCGGCGCGTTCCTCCAGGACAATGCCGGTCTCCTCGACCTGAACGGTGTGCAGATGCGCCCCGGAACCCTGCAGGGCCACGCCGGCGGTCCGACGCTCAGCTCCCTCGACCATGCGGTCCTCGACGCCGTGGACGCCGAGGGGCGCATCACCTACTACACCGCGGCCGACCGGCAGGGTCCCCTGTTGCGGCGGCGTGTGGTGCGCACCGGGACGCACGACGAGGCCTTCGGCCGGGACAGCCTGCTCTGGGAGCCGACCGGCACACTGCCCGCGTCCCCGGAGAAGGCCGCGGAGCTCGGGCTGGTGTGGCTGGACGAGATGGAGGCGGCCGGCCTCATCACGGCGGCCATCGCCGACGCCAAGCGCTAGAGCGGTTCCCGTACCAGCGCCACGGCGTGAACGAGGCGCACCCGCGGGCGCACCCGCGGGCGCACCCGCGGGCGCACCCGCGGGCGCGAGCGCGGGCGTGGGTGCCGGTGCGGAAGGGAGCCGTCTGTGCGGCGAACGGGCACGTCCGGCGGCCGTCCATGCCGACCGCGGACGGACTATGTGCAGGCTACTCGCCGGAGTGGGATACGAACACGCCGATTGCGGACACCCCCGGGTTCAAGAACCCTGAGGGCCTTCTGTTCCAGGTCAAGCAGAAGGGCATGGTTCCCGCTGTGCACCAGCGCTGGAGTACGCCGCGGACCTCCAGTCCGAGGGGATCAAGAACATCGGGTTCGATCTGAAGCTTCCCGCTCAGAATCTCGACCTGGACGTGCTGGTCCGCACTCCCGACGGCGCATCGAATTCAGTGCTCAGCTCAAGGACGTGGACAGCGGCGCGGGCACCGGAGCAACGCCTCCTTCGAGCTACGATTCGACGAGGGGTCCGTCACCGTATTTCCCACCAATGCCACCATGCCGTAGGGAAGTCGATGTCGATGCTGATGCGCGCGCCGAAGGAGTGCGGCTCGTGGTTCTGGGAACTGGACGACGTGGCGGAGCCCGGTCTGGAGTCCGCGCTCAGGACCGCGGCGCGCATGGGTGTGGTGCTTCAGAAGCACGCTTTGCTGGAGCCGGCCTCGCTTGAGTGGAACTGGTTCCAGGTCGGCAAGGGCGGCCTCGGCATCCACAGCCGCCTGGACCTCGGCCGGCGTTCGCTCGACGATCAGGCACTGCCCGATGCCCTCCGCGTCTGCCAGCCGGGAGGCCATCCGCAGGCGGAGATGGGCGGAATCGTCGTGCTGGGATCCGGCGCCTGGTTCGACGCGAGCGGAACACGCCACGCTGAGTACCGTCTGGTCGAACTCATGGTGTCACCCGACGAGATCGGCCCCTCCGCGGAATTGTCCGTCTACCACGACGTATGGGGGCCATGTGATTTCCGGGGCGAACCGCACCCGGCCATCCACGCCAACAATGCGCCGCGGCTCGCGTCTGCCCTGCAGGAGCTCGACCAGGTGCTCGGGGTCAAGGCGGAGCCCGGCGATCTGACCTACTACGGTCGGGCCGAGGGCTACGGGCTCCAGGCTCCCGACCTCATCGACGGGCGTGGGCCGGACCTCACCGACACTGCATTCGGGTAGGCGGCGGCATCCCGGTCCCGGTCCCGCTTCACGGACGCGAGGCTCGTCGGCGCTGGCGGGTCGCAGGCCTGTTCGGCAGGGACCATGTGGCCGTGCCTCGTCCGACCGCCTCGCCATGGCGTGCACGAGGCGCTCCTGCTGGTGCAGCAGCACCAGCAGGAGCAGGTCACGGTGCAACAACTGCCGCTGAGGCGGCAGTCTCGGGCCTGCGGGGCGGCGGATGTCAGCCGATCGGCGACACGAGCCGTTCCGCGACCGCTCGGGCCCGTCGCGCCGGCTCCGGGCCCGGGTCCAGGGCTGCCACCACCGTCGCGCCCTCGACCAGAATCAGGAGCTGGTCCGCCAGGGCCTCCTCGCCCGGGCCGGCCAGGCCGGCCAGGAGCGACCGCAGCTCCGCCTTGTGGCGGCGTACGACGTTCAGCACGCCGGCCGGGCCGCCCGCGCCCAGCTCCCCGTACGCGTTCAGGAACGCGCAGCCCCGGAAGCCCGGCTCGGAGAACCAGTCCGCCAGCCAGTCGAAGACAGCCAGGACCGGGGCCGGGGAGCCCTCCACCGCCTCGCGCAGGCTCGTCGTCCAGCGCCGGTCCCGGCGCTCCAGGTACGCCGTGACCAGAGACTCCTTCGCGGGGTAGAGCCGGTAGAGCCGCTTGAGCGGGACCCCGGACTCGGCGCGGATGCGGTCCATGCCGACGGCCTGGATGCCGTCGGCGTAGAACAGTGCCTCCGCCGCGTCCAGGAGTCGGGTACGGGCCTCTTCGTCGTCCATGAGGGAAGGGTAATCGAATGCCCCTTGCGTGGAGAACGCTCGTTCTCTACGTTGAGAACGAGCGTTCTCCGCGCTCGTCATCCGTTGCCCTGAGAAGGGGGCCCCTGTGACCACTGCCGCGACCACCGCCCCACGCCCGCCCCTGCCGCCCTTCACCGAGGAGTCCGCCCGTGCCAAGGTTCAGGCCGCCGAGGACGCCTGGAACAGCCGCGACCCCGAGCGCGTCTCCCTCGCGTACACGGAGGACTCGGTCTGGCGGAACCGCGACCGCTTCCTCAGCGGCCGCGCCGAGATCCGCGAGTTCCTCACCGAGAAGTGGGAGCGCGAGCTCGACTACCGCCTGCACAAGGAGCTTTGGGCCTTCACCGGCAACCGCATCTCCGTGCGCTTCGAGTACGAGTGGCACGACGCCGCGGGCCGGTGGTTCCGCAGCCACGGCAACGAGCAGTGGGAGTTCGACGGCGACGGCCTGATGAGGCGGCGCGAGGCCAGCATCAACGACGTCCCCATCGCCGCCGAGGACCGCCGGCTCGGCTGACCGGCCGGTCGGCGTCGAACCGGCGCTCAGGAAGGCTCGTGGTGGGCCTGGGTGATGAGGTCCGTGGCGACCTCCAGGGCCGCCAGGCGGGTCTCCTCCGGGTCGCCCTCCACGTGCTGGAGGAACATCATGCCGGCGTGCAGCGTGAACAGGGCGCTGATGCAGCGGACTTGGTCCGTCAGCGGGCCCTTCTCGGTGCGGAGCAGTTCCACCAGTGTGAAGAGCCGCTGCTTCACCGTCTCGCCGATGGTCAGCTCGCGCGTCGTCGCCTGGTTCTCCTGCATGAACCGGTACAGCGAGGATCCCGCCGCCATCACCTCGCTGTAGCGGCGCAGCACCTCGCGCTTGGTCTCCAGGGTGCGCGGCTGCTGCTCCGCCCATGCGATCAGCTCGTCGATGGGCCGCGTCACGTCCTCGAAGATGCTGATGATGATGTCTTCCTTGGTCTTGAAGTGGTAGTACAACGCCGCCTTCGTGACCCCCAGCCGCTCCGCGATCTCGCGCAGAGACGTCTTCTCGTACCCCTGCTCGGCGAAGAGCTCCAGTGCGACGTCCTGGATGCGCTGGCGCGTGTCGCCACGGCGGCGCTGCGGACTGCTGCTGGACATGGCTCTCCCCAATTACTTACTTGACGCCCGGCTAGTTACGGGTCTACCGTCCCCATTGTAGTGAACTAGCCGGGCGGCAAGTAAGTGCCCGTGCGGGAGGAAGCGCCCGGAGGCGGGCCAGGGGAGTGGACATGGTGGACACAGTCAAGCCCGCGGGGACCCCGGGGGAGGTGAAGCCGCGCAGCGTACGGGTCGTCCTGATGGCGCTGATGATCGCCATGCTGCTCGCCATGCTCGACAACATGATCATCGGCACTGCCATGCCCACGATCGTCGGCGAGCTCGGCGGCCTGGAGCACCTCTCGTGGGTCGTCACCGCCTACACGCTGGCCACCGCGGCCTCCACCCCCATCTGGGGCAAGATCGGCGACATGTACGGGCGGAAGGGCTCCTTCCTCACCTCGATCGTCATCTTCCTGATCGGCTCCGCGCTCAGTGGAATGGCCCAGGACATGGGCCAGTTGATCGGCTTCCGCGCGATCCAGGGTCTCGGCGCCGGCGGTCTGATGGTCGGCGTCATGGCGATCATCGGCGATCTGATCCCGCCCCGGGAGCGCGGCAAGTACCAGGGCATGATGGCCGGCGTGATGGCCCTCGCCATGGTCGGCGGTCCGCTGGTCGGCGGCACCATCACCGACCACATGGGCTGGCGCTGGTCCTTCTACATCAACCTGCCGCTCGGCGCCGTCGCGCTCGCGATGGTGACCGCGGTGCTCCACCTGCCCAAGAAGAACGAGCAGGGAGCCCGCCCGAAGATCGACTATCTCGGTGCGGCGCTGCTGACCGTCGCCATCACCTCCACCGTTCTCGTCACGACGTGGGGCGGGACCGAGTACGCATGGGGTTCGGGCGAGATCCTCGGCCTCATCGCCGTCGGCGTGCTGTCGACCGCCGGGTTCCTCTACGCCGAGACCAAGGCCGCCGAGCCGGTCATGCCGCTGCACATCTTCCGCAGCCGCAACTTCACCCTCATGTCGGTGATCGGCTTCCTGGTCGGATTCGCGATGTTCGGCGGCGTGCTCTACCTCCCGCTGTTCCAGCAGTCGGTGCAGGGTGCCTCCGCCACCAACTCGGGTCTGCTCCTGCTGCCCATGCTGCTCTCGATGATGGCCGTCTCGCTGATCGCGGGCCGCGTCACCACCAACAGCGGCAAGTACAAGATCTTCCCGATCGTCGGCGGCGCGCTCATGGTCGTCGGGCTGTTCCTGCTCGCGACGATGGACACCGACACCTCCCGCCTCGTGTCGGGTGTCTACATGGCCGTTCTCGGCGCCGGACTCGGCTTCCTGATGCAGATCACCATGCTGGTCGCGCAGAACAGCGTCGACATGAAGGACATGGGCGTCGCCTCCTCCTCGGCGACCCTCTTCCGTACGCTCGGCGGTTCCTTCGGCGTGGCCCTGATGGGCTCCCTCTTCACCACCCGGGTCACGGACACCATGTCCGAGCGCCTGGGCCCGGAGGCGGCCGGAGCCGCGGGCTCCGCCCAGCTGGACGCCGCGAGCCTGGCCAAGCTGCCGGAGGCCGTGCGGGAGGCGTACCAGCACGCGGTGGCCGACGGTACGCACGCGGCGTTCCTGCTCGGCGCGGCCATCGCCGTACTGGGCTTCGCGGCGGCCTGGTTCGTCAAGGAGGTCCCGCTCCGGGGCGCGGGCCCGGCCCCCGCTCCCTCTCCCGCCGACGGGGTGGACGGCACCTCGGAGGGCGGCGACCCGGACGCCACCTCGTCCGCCACCTCGGACGGCCCTTCGGGCGGCGGCAAGGCGGCCGCGGCCGCGGCGCAGGAGTCCGTCGCGCGCTGACCCCCCTCACGCAGGCCCGGCCCCGGTGGACGAACGGTCCACCGGGGCCGGGCCTTTGTCGTCGAGACCGGACCGTCAGGCCATGGACGTTGAACTTCGGTACACACGACGGAACTTGTTGGCCAGTGCTCCGGAGCTGGGACTTTCGCTGTTTCGCCCGGGTATCGCCTGGGCAGGGATGCGGGGCGATCAAGGACTGAAGTCCCTTGAGTCCCATCGGTTTCCTTGGGAGGAATTCAGCGGGCATTCGGCTGGAACTCCTCGGCGGCGATGAACGTCCTGATCCACAGAACGCTCACAAAGCGGATGGGGAGGACAGTTCATGGGTTTCCTGACGCGCGCGAACAAGAAGGGCATCCGGGCCGGTGCCGCCGTTGTGGCTTCGGCCGCCGCCGTGGCCGCGACGACATGGGGAGTGTCGACCCTGGTGGGGCCGGGCAGCACCGCGACCCAGCAGAACGTCGCCGGACCGAAGGGCACCGACAACTCCGGGCGGGGCGACGGTGGTCAGCCGGCGCAGCAGCCGCAGGGGATACCCGAAGGCATAGCCCACGCGTCGGAGGGCGGAGCGAACGCCGTCAACATCACCATCGACGACGGCCCCGACCCCCGATGGACGCCGAAGGTGCTGGAGACACTCCGGAAGCACGACGTCAAGGCGACCTTCTGCATGGTCGGGCCGCAGGCCAAGGCCCACCCCGACCTGGTCAAGAAGGTGGTAGCGGCCGGCCACCGGCTCTGCGACCACACCATGGACCACGACACGGCCATGGACAAGAAGCCCGTCGCCTACCAGGAGCAGCAGATCCTGGACGCGAAGAAGCTCATCGAGGAGGCCGCGGGGAGCGGCGCCAAGGTCGAGTACTACCGCGCCCCAGGCGGGGCGTTCACCCCCGACAGCCGGCGCATCGCCGCCGCGAACGGCATGCGTCCGCTCGGCTGGAACGTCGACACCAAGGACTTCGACAAGCCGGGTGCGGCCGCCATCGTCGACGCCGTGAAGCGCGAGATAGGCAACGGTCCGACGGTGCTCTTCCACGACGGCGGCGGCAACCGCGCCCAGACCGTCGAGGCCCTCGACCAGGTGCTGGCCTGGCTGGGGGAGCAGGGCCGGCCGACGGGCTTCCCGGTCCGCACCGCCCCCGACACGCCCTGAGTTGCCGCTCCCGGCCCCTCCCCGCCCCCCGGCCCTCCCCGCCCCCTGGTCCCTCCCCAGCCCTCCCGGACTTTCGGGCCCGCCTCCTGACACGCCGTCCGCCGGGCGAACGGGTGAGGGTCGACGACGAGGCTCCGTCCGCGTTGTTCCCTGGTCGGGCACGGGCGAACGTACGCCCGACCGACCAGGAGGCTCCCGTGGCCATCGCCCCCGCCAAACTCTCCGATCCCGTGGTCGGCGCCCTCGTCAGCGCCGTCAACGCGCATGACAAGGACGCCTTCCTCGCGCTCCTGACCGCCGACGCCACCATGTCCGACGACGGCTCCGACCGCGACCTCCACGACTGGATCGACCGGGAGATCTTCGACTCCGGCGGCCACATGGACGTCCAGTCCGAGTCCGACGGCGGCCGCACCCTGGTCGTCGACTACCGCAACGACACCTGGGGCGAGATGCGCACCGCCTGGCGCTTCACGATCGCCCCCGGTGACGGCCGGATCAGCCGCTTCGAGACCGGCCAGGCCTGAGCCGGCCCGAGGGTCACACCGCCCGCGCCGCCCTCAGCACCGCCGCCGTCAGGCGCTCGTTCTCCGGCGCCGCCCCGCCCGGGAAGGCGAAACGGCGGCGCGTGTACCCGTACGCGACGCCGGTGACCGGGTCGGCGAAGCCCTGTGCGCCCGCGGCGCCGCAGTGCCCGAAGGCCTCGGGCCCCGCAGCGTGCTGCCGCTCGAAGCCCAGCCCGAAGTGGTCCGCCTCCCCGGTCACCAGGTCCGTGCCCGGGGCGTGCGGCTTCGCGAACTCCGCGGCCGTCTCCGGCTTCAGGAGCGGAGCTCGGCCGTCCACCTCGCTGATCGCCGCCGCGTACAAGGCCGCGACGCCCCGGGCCGTGCCCGTGCCGCCCGCCGAAGCCGGGCCGAGGGCCCTCACCTTCGGGTGGTTGGCGTACGCGATCAGATCCATCGGCGGCTGCCGGTGCGCGTTGAAGGCGACCTCCATCAGCTCCGGCGGCGGCCCGGCGGCCGCTCGCGCCGCCAGCTGCTCCGGTGTGGGCAGCTGCTCGAGCACCGGCTTCCACCGGCCCTCCTCGGAGGCGGGCAGGCCCAGGTGGAGGTCCAGCCCGTACGGGGCGCGCACCCGCTCCTCGTACAGCTCCTGGACCGACCGGCCCGTGGCCCGCCGTACCACCTCACCGGTCAGCGCGCCGATCACGAAGGCGTGATAGCCGTACGCCGTCCCGGGCTCCCAGAACGGCTTCTGCGCGGCCAGCCGCGCGGCGATCAGCGCGTCGTCCGCGATCTCGTCGTAGTCGAAGCCCGCGTCGGTGGCCACCAGCCCGGCCTGGTGGGCGAGCAGCCGGCGCAGCGTCAGCCGCTCCTTGCCGTGCCCGGTGAACTCGGGCCAGTACGAGGAGACCCGACGGTCGAGTTCCAGTACCCCGTCCTGCACCAGCAGTGCCACCACCAGGTGAGCCGCGCCCTTGGTGATGGAGTAGACCGGGCTGAGGGTGTCGGCGTCGGTGTCCTCACCGGCCCACAGGTCCACCACACGGCGGCCCTCGTGGTGCACCGCCAGCTGCGCCTCGGGCGAGTGCGGCTCGCCCGCCACGAAGGCCTCGAACTCCTCCCGAACCGGCTCCCAGCCCGCGGCCACCGTGCCGCTCACGCTGACGCTCACGTCTGCCCGCATCCTCGGACCCCCCTGTCCCTCGCATCGCCATGTCCGCATCGGACAACGGGGAGTTGATCATTCGATATTCCGGTGATCGGGCGCTCCCGTACGGGTGAAAGCGCGCCCGGCGTCGTTCCGGCCCGCCGGAGGGTCCCGTTGGTCCGGGCATGAAGCGCACCCGCATCGCCGCTCTCGCCCTGGCCACCGCCGCGGCGGCCCTCGTGCCCGTCCTCGTCCAGCCGGCGACGGCCGCGGAGGGAACGGCCTACCTGCAGGACCCGGCAGGCGGCGAGAAGACCATGAAGTCCATGTGGACCAAGGACGAGATGCACAAGGTGGAGGGGCAGTTCCGCCTCCACCCCGGGGTCCAGTACAAGACGGTCACCCGCCCCGGCCCGTCGGGCGCGCCGGACTTCGAGCGTCAGGTCGCCGACCCCAAGACGCTGGCCTGGCTGCCCTCGTACGAGTTCGCCTGGTCGGTCTCGGACTCGACGGTCGTGAAGAAGGCGATGACGGTCAAGGAGGGCCGGCACCCGATCGTCGTGCGCGCCGTGCTGCGGACCGCCGGGGGAGCCGTGGCCGGAGAGGTGCGCAAGGAGCTGACGGGGAAGCCGCCGAGCGGGCGCGAGAAGGTCGCGGGCGCCAAGCGGATCGCGTGCGACTCCGGTGAGTACACGGTGGAGTGGTCGGTCACGCGCTCGGACTTCGGGACGGTCACGGGAACGCTGCGCTGGAACTCCAGCCGTGAGCAGTACCGGAAGGCGTTCGCCACGGACCACGGGCCGCAGCGCTGACGCAGGGGGAGCCCGGCCTGACGTGAAAGGAGCCCGGTCTGTCGCCGGGGAGCCCGGTCTGACGCCGGGGGCCCGCTGGGGCCGGCCGCCCCGTGCACCTCGTGAGTGCTCGGCGGGCGACTGGGCCGCGGCCTTGGATCAAGTGCCGTAGAGGCCATGGTGCCGCACGGTGTGGTCTGCGGCAGGGGGTGAGGGTCCCGTGTCGGGGGACTTTCAGTTCTTCTTGGCGGCCTCGCCGGCCTGCGCGGCGATCTCCTCCAGCACGCGCTTCGGGTCGCCGGCCGGTTCCACGGCGCGTCCGATGTTGCGCTTGATGGTGTCGCTGACGGACAGCCAGGAAGGGTCGTTCACCGGGTAGAGCTGGGCCGTGTACAGCGAGTTGAGGAACAGCTGGTCGTTCTTGTCGAGGCCGCCGCCGGCGGGGGTGCGCGCGGCCGTGACGGTGGACGGCAGCAGGTGGTAGCGGCCGGCGAAGTCCGTGAGGTTCTTGTCCTGGTAGATGAAGTCCAGGAACTCGCTGATCTCCGCGCGCTTGCCGTTCTGCTTGAACGCCATCATCCAGTCGGCCACGCCCACAGCCGGCGGGGTCTCCCCGGTGCCGAGGGCGTCCGAGACGGGCATGACGGTCGTGCCGACGCTGATGCCCTTGGCGCGCGCCTCGTGGGCGAGCGAGGGGTAGCCGTTGAGCATGCCGACCTCGCCCTGCAGGAAGGCGCCGAAGGCGTCGGCGCGGTTCAGCTGGGACGGCGCCGTGGGGCCGGTGAGCCCGGGGGAGACCAGCTGGTTCTTGACCCATGTCCAGGTCGCGATGTTCTGCTCGGAGGCCAGGCTGTAGTTGCCGCTGCTGTCGGCGTACCCGCCGCCGTTGCTCAGCTCCCAGATCATCGCCTCGGCGTGCGCCTCCTCCGGGCCGAGGGGCAGGGCGTACGGGTACTTCACGCCCTTGGCCTTGAGCGTCTTGGCGGCGGCCTCGAGGTCGGACCAGGTCTTGGGGGGCTCCTTGATGCCGGCCTTCGTGAAGAGCGCCTGGTTGTAGAAGAGGAGGCGGCTGCTCGCCACGAAGGGCAGGCCGTAGAGGGTGCTGCCGATGGAGCCGGCATCGGCGAGCGGCGGAAGGAAATTCGCCTCGGCGGTGACCGAGAGGAGTTCGTCCGCCGGATAGAGCTTGCCCTGGGCGGCGAAGTCCGAGTAGGAGCCCATGAGCGCGATGTCCGGCGCCTTGCCGGCCTTGACCATACGGGAGACCTCGCGGTCGATGTCGGCCCACGGCAGGAGCTTGACGTCGAGCTTGAGACCGGGGTGCGTCTTGGTGAAATCAGCCGCCATCTTGTCCCAGAACGGCTTGGAACTGGTGGCCGGACTGTCGCCGTATTCGGCGGCGACCAGGTGCAGCGTGACGCCGTCACCTGCACCGTCTCCGGAGCCACCACATCCGGACAGAGGTATCAGCAGACCGAGCACGACCGTGGTGGCGGTCGTACCGAAGATTCTTCGTCGCACGGGTGTATTCCCCTGAATTTCTTTTGGATCGCGTTATTACTAATGAGTTGCTCCGGGCTGGGTTGTCCCTCGACGGCCCGTTGGCCGGAATTCTCTCCCGAGGGTGTGGTGGTTGATTACATTGGGGCCGCACTTGTGGTCAATGCTCCAAGTGGGGCTTTTCCGGATGGTGTTTTCCGATATGTGATCGCCGAATGGGACGCGCGTAGACATGCCGAAAAGCCCGTTTCCGGTCACGGAACGGGCTGTGGGTGCCGTCGGGGTGCCCTTGCCGTCGAGGCGGAAGCGGCCCTCGGTGAGCGGTGGGGCGCGGTGTGGGCGGGCGGGTCCTAGTCGGCGAACTCGCCGGCGTACGGGTCGGGCTCCCCGGTCTCCGGGTTGCGGCCCTCCTGCCAGCGGCGCTGGGCCTTGCGCCAGTGCACGAAGCTGAGGTGGCCGCCGTCCCAGAAGGTGATGCTGACGGGGCTCACGTCGAACTCGTCGGAGCAGAGCCGGTAGAGGAACTCGGCCATGCCGTACGGGTACACCGCGAAGGAGTCGGCGGTGTGGCGCCCGCAGACCAGGACGGGCCAGAGGTCGGGGTCGGGGTCCGAGGTGAGCCAGCACAGGATGTCCGACCCGCCGGTGACGCCCCAGGCGATGATCGACTCCGGGTCCACGTCGAAGGCGGACCGGCCGCCGTGGGCCTCCCAGGTCTGCCGGGCGTTGTCGGTCTCCTCGGCCATCCCCGCCGGGTCCCACTGGAGACCGGGCTTGGGCAGCGGCAGCAGGATGCTGGCCTCGCCGTTGATGGAGCCCGCGCCGAAGCGGCCCATGAACGCGATGAAGTCGGCCGGGAACCGGGTCCCCCAGGTGGCCTCGGCCGCCCGCCAGTCGATGTCCTCGTCGGCGCCGTGCGTCGCCGGCATGATCTGCTCCAGCGCCTTGATCCGCGCGTTCTCCGTCATGCCGCTCCCCTGATGCCCCAGCTCAACCGCCCCAACCTACTGCCGGGGAGGAGCCTCGCCTAGCCGGTGTCTCACCGGTCGGGCCGGGTTCGCGGTCCGGGGGCCGCCCGGTGGGCACGGCTACCGGGCCGGCTCCACCTCGACGGTGGTCCCGACCCGCAGCCCCCAGGCGGCCATGGCCCCGGCCGCCGCCTCCAGGACGTGCCGGGAGCGGAGGCGGGGCAGGCCGAGCCGGCCGGGGGGCATGGTGACCACGGCGAGCACGCGCAGGTCCCGGTCGAGGTACGCCACGTCGATCGCGAACCGCATCCGGAAGGTGTGCACGCTCCCGGCGGGGGTGAGCAGCAGCGCCCCCTCGATCCCGTCGCGGCCGAGGAGCCCGCGCGTTCTGGCCCTGTACGAGGCGGCGACCTCCAAGGGGATGCGCTGTGCGCCGATCCGCAGGGTGCGGGGGGCGTCGTGCGGGGGCAGGGGGTTCGGCATGGCGGCCAGCGTAGGGGTGCGGGTGCGGTGCCGCTGCGCGAAGCTGGCCCGCCCCTTCCGGTCTCCCGGGGCTCCGCCCCGAACCCCGCGCCTCAAGCGCCGGCGGGGCTGAATGTGCGGGGCTCCGCCCCGAACCCCGGGCCTCAAGCGCCGGCGGGGCTGAATGTGCGGGGCTCCGTCCCGAACCCCGGGCCTCAAGCGCCGGCGGGGCTGAATGTGCGGGGCTCCGCACCCCGTGCGTCGAACGTCGACGGGGCTGTAAGCAGGGCTGGGCCCCGGCGGCTGCGGCCTCAAACGGCGGCGGAAAGCGGTGGGGGCGGGCTACCGTCGCGGGATGGGTGTGGTCGTGATCGTTCTCGCCGTCGGGTACGGGGTGGCCGCCGGGCTGTTGCTGCCGCGCGCCGCGTACCGCCTCTGCGTCGAGCCGGGGGAGCCGTGGCGCGGCCGCTGCCCCGAGGGGCACCCGCTGCGCGGCTGGCTCGGTCCGGCCCGCTGCCGGACCGGGGCGGAGCAGACCGCCCTGTCGCAAGCGCCGGCGTACGGGCGGCGGGGTGCGCCCCTGGCCGTGCTGACCGGTGGGGTGTGCGGGCTGCTCGCGGCGGGCGTCGGGGAGCGGCCCGAAGCGGGGGTGTACGTGGGGCTCGCCCCGGTGGTCGTGCTGCTCGCGCTCGTCGACCGGGCCGTGCAGCGGCTGCCCGACCCGCTGACCCTGCCGCTCGCCGCCGCGGCCGCCGCGCTGCTCGGGACGGCCGCCCTCCTGCCCGGCGCCGCCGGGTCCTGGCGGCTCGCGCTGCTGGGCGGCGTCGCGCTCGGGGCGGCGTACCTGCTGCTCCATCTGATCAACCCGGCGGGGATGGGCTTCGGCGACGTCAAGCTGGCGCTTTCGCTGGGGGTCGCTCTTGGGTGGTACGGATGGGGGGTATGGGCGGTCGGGGCCTTCCTGGGACTCCTCTACGGGGCCCTGTACGGGCTGGCCCTGGTGCTGCGCAGCCCCGAGTCCCGTCGGCAGGGCTTCGCCTTCGGCCCGTTCATGGCGGCCGGAGCATTCACCGGAGTGCTGCTGGGTGGTTTCGGAGCGTAGTCATCTTGCGTCAATGCACGCATCACGCTTTACGAAGGGTTATGGTGGAACCCCCCCCTCGGGCCGGTCCGTATCCCCCCCACGGACCGGCCCGTTTTTTGTTTCTCCGACCCTCAACTGGCCGATGGCGCAAAGGCGCAGGTCAGGCGCGCTGGGCCCAGATGTTGGTGCCGGGGGTGGAGACCGCGAAGGAGTCGATCTCCTTCAACTCGGCCTCGGAGAGCGGCGCGGACGCCAGCGCGGCCACGTTCTCCTCCAGCTGCCGCACGCTCGACGCGCCGATCAGCGCCGAGGTCATCCGGTCGTCGCGGAGCACCCACTTGAGCGCCAGCTGGGCGAGCGACTGCCCGCGGCGGGCCGCGATCTCGTTCAGGCCGGCCAGCCGGCGGAGCACCTCGTCCGACAGCAGGTCCGGGTTCAGGGACTTGCCCTGCGCGGCCCGCGAGTCCGCCGGGATGCCCTTCAGGTACTTACCGGTCAGCATCCCCTGTGCGAGCGGCGCGAAGGAGATGCACCCCATGCCCGCGTCCTCGAGGGTGTCCAGCAGCCCGTCCTCCTCCGTCCAGCGGTTGATCATGGAGTACGAGGGCTGATGGATGAGGGGGCGCACACCCATCTCGCGCACGAGCCGCACGGCCTCGGCCGTCTGCTCCGCCGTATAGGAGGAGACGCCAACGTACAGCGCCTTGCCCTGCTGGACCGCGGACGCGAGGGCGCCCATGGTCTCCTCCAGCGGGGTGTCCGGGTCGAAGCGGTGCGAGTAGAAGATGTCGACGTAGTCCACGCCCATCCGCTTCAGCGAGGCGTCGAGCGAGCTGAGCAGGTACTTCCGGCTGCCCCACTCGCCGTACGGACCGGCGTGCATCAGGTAGCCGGCCTTGGTCGAGAGGATCAGCTCGTCGCGGTGGGACGCGAAGTCCTGCGAGAAGACCTTGCCGAAGTTCAGCTCGGCCGAGCCGGGCGGCGGGCCGTAGTTGTTCGCCAGGTCGAAGTGGGTGATGCCCAGGTCGAAGGCCCGGCGGAGGATCGCCCGCTGGGACTCCAGCGATCTGTCGTCCCCGAAGTTGTGCCAGAGGCCGAGGGAGATCGCGGGGAGCTTGAGGCCGCTGTGGCCCGTGCGCCGGTACTCCATGGAGTCGTAGCGCGAGGGCTCTGCCCGATAGGGATTGGTATCAGTCACGTTGTCCTCCCTATCACGGACTTGTGACAGACCGAGTTGGGTACCCGATCCCGCCGCGCAGTAATGTGGCGCCCTCGGGGGAGGGACCGCAATTCGCACGGGGGCATTGCACGGAGGGGCTGGAAGATCGTGAAGCTGCGCGACCTGGTGTACAGGCTCTACGCACGCCGGGTGGAAGGCCGCCTCGACCATGACGCGGCGCCCAAGCACATCGGCGTGATCCTGGACGGGAACCGTCGCTGGGCGAAGGCGTCCGGAGGTACGACGGAGCAGGGCCACCAGGCCGGAGCCGACAAGATCTCCGAGATGCTGGGCTGGTGCACCGAGACGGACGTCGAGGTCGTCACCCTGTGGATGCTCTCCACGGACAACCTGGACCGGCCCGAGGTCGAGCTCCGCCCGCTGCTCAACATCATCGAGAACACCGTGCGGGGCCTCGCCGCGGACGGCCGCTGGCGCGTCCACCACGTCGGCAACCTCGACATCCTGCCCGCCCGGACGCAGACGGTGCTCAAGGAGGCCGAGCAGGCCACGCACGACGTCGACGGGATACTCGTCAACGTCGCCGTCGGCTACGGCGGCCGCCAGGAGATCGCGGACGCGGTCCGCTCGCTGCTGCTGGAGCACGCGCGCAAGGGCACCTCCTTCGAGGAGCTCGCGGAGATCCTCGACATCGACCACATCGCCGAGCACCTCTACACGCGCGGTCAGCCCGACCCGGACCTCGTGATCCGCACCAGCGGCGAGCAGCGGCTGTCCGGATTCATGCTGTGGCAGAGCGCGCATTCCGAGTACTACTTCTGCGAGGTCTTCTGGCCGGCCTTCCGGAAGGTCGACTTCCTGCGGGCCCTGCGCGACTACGCCGCCCGCCACCGGCGCTACGGCACCTGACCTCCCGTTAGGCCCTTCGGGGAGAGAGAACGGGAGACCCCTTCGGACGCCCGGGACCGCAGGACGCCCGGTGCGCCCCACGGGATCCATGGGGACCGGAGGACCCGCAGGCCCCTCAGGCCCCCCGACACCCCCCAGGACACCCCCTCAGCCTCGGCACGCCCTCCCCTTGAAGCCTTCACCAGGGATTCACCGAGCGTCCGTCATATGCCATGGCATGGCCTGGCCTGTTCGGGGAATATCCCTTTCAGGTCGATGCCCGATCCACGGGTGTCGAGTCTCAGCGGGCGACATGGGGTCGTCCGCCCGGGAGGCCCTTTGCACCAGGACGCACGTGTGGTTCGCACGGACGGAGTGGAGGGCCGGACATCGGCCCTGGCATGGGTGCCGATGACCGGTCCGGTCTTCATGGCCCGACCTCTTCCGAGGGGGTACGTCCTTCCGTGGTGACCAGCACAAAGCGCCGCCTGCCCGACAGGCGGACCTACGTCCTCGACACCAGCGTCCTGCTGGCAGACCCCAACGCGATCTCCCGCTTCGACGAGCACGAGGTCGTGCTCCCGATCGTGGTGATCACCGAGCTGGAGGCGAAGCGGCACCATCCCGAACTCGGCTATTTCGCGCGCCAGGCCCTGCGCCTGCTCGACGACTTCCGGGTTCGCTACGGTCGCCTCGACGCCCCCATCCCGCTGGGCGATCTCGGCGGCACCCTGCGTGTCGAGCTCAACCACTCCGACCCTGGCGTCCTGCCCGCCGGCTTCCGGCTGGGGGACAACGACTCGCGGATCCTCGCGGTCGCCCGCAACCTCCAGGCCGAGGGCTACGACGTCACGGTGGTCTCGAAGGATCTTCCACTGCGCATCAAGGCCTCCTCCGTGGGGCTGATCGCGGAGGAGTACCGCGCCGAGCTCGCGATCACCGATGCCGGGTGGACCGGCATGAGCGAACTCGCCCTCTCCGGGGAGCAGGTGGACCTCCTCTACTCGGAGGACCGGCTCTACGTGCCGGAGGCCGCGGAACTGCCCGTCCACACCGGACTGGTCCTGCAGTCCGAGCGCGGCAAGGCCCTGGGCCGGGTCACGGCGGACGGCAACGTGAAGCTCGTGCGGGGCGACCGCGAGGCCTTCGGGCTGCACGGCCGCAGCGCCGAGCAGCGCATCGCGCTGGACCTCCTCCTCGATCCCGAGATCGGGATCATCTCGATGGGCGGCCGGGCCGGCACCGGCAAGTCGGCGCTGGCGCTCTGCGCGGGCCTGGAGGCGGTGCTGGAGCGGAGGCAGCATCAGAAGGTGATGGTCTTCCGGCCGCTGTACGCGGTGGGCGGGCAGGAGCTCGGGTACCTGCCGGGTGACCAGGGCGAGAAGATGAGCCCCTGGGCGCAGGCGGTCTTCGACACCCTCTCGTCGGTCGCCGGGCGCGAGGTCATCGAGGAGGTGCTGAACCGCGGGATGCTGGAAGTCCTGCCGCTCACGCACATCCGAGGCCGTTCCCTGCACGACGCCTTCGTCATCGTCGACGAGGCGCAGTCGCTGGAGCGCAACGTCCTGCTGACCGTTCTGTCCCGGGTCGGGGCCAATTCGAGGGTCGTCCTGACCCACGACGTCGCGCAGCGGGACAACCTGCGGGTCGGCCGGTACGACGGAGTGGTCGCCGTGGTCGAGAAGCTGAAGGGGCATCCGCTCTTCGCGCACGTCACGCTCACGCGTTCCGAGCGCTCCCCGATCGCCGCACTGGTCACCGAGATGCTCGAGAGCCTCTGACCTCGACGGCCTCCCCTCGACGGGGGTCGAAACGGTCAAAAACCTCATAGCGGGAAGGTGAGTTGGCGCCGCCCGGCAAAGGCCCGAGAGCCTAGCCGGGCGGCGTCGTGCTGCACAGGGCTTTGGCGAAATCGAGGGCACCGTGCCAGGTGTGACCTTTCCCACGCAACAGAGAATTGCCTTGCGGTGTCGCGTTCCGGCAGAGTCTGGTTTCCGTCAGGCCCCGCATACGGCACACCTGTATCTCCCGTGAGATACGCGCAGCACCACAACTCCACAGTCGAATGCCGTATGCCGCCCGGAGCTTCACGCGGCAGCCCCCGCAAGGGAGTTGCCCACGGGCCCGCGCCTCCAGTGACCGTAGAACCACGGAGGCCAGAGTCGAGGGGCACTTTTGCGCCGCGCGGTCACTGCGGACGCTGCTGGAAGGACACCGTGTGAGCCGGATCTCGGTCCGGGGGTTCGCCGTGGCTTCGGCCACCGCGGTCACCACCGTCGGCGCAGTCGTAGGCGTTGCCACCGGCGACCCCACGAACGATCTCGAGACGACCGCGTCCGGCGCGACTCTCCTTGCCGACATCCCGGTCGGCGACCAGGCGCAGGTCCAGAGCGCGTCCCTGACGCAGCAGGCCGACACCATCGCCCACTCCGCCGACGCCGACGCCAAGCGTTCGGCCGAAGAGGCCGCCCGCCTCCAGGCCGCCGAGGACGCCAAGGCCAAGAAGGCCGAGGCGCAGAAGGCGGCGGACGAGAAGGCGAGGAAGGAGCGGGAGGCGAAGGAAGTGGCCAGCCGCTCCGCCGCCCGCGACGCCGGCGACTTCGCGCTCCAGAGCTCCTACACGGTCGCGCAGGTCAAGGCCATCGCCCAGCAGATGGTCCCGGCCGGCCAGTTCCAGTGCTTCTCGAACATCATCAACCAGGAATCCACCTGGAACTACCTGGCCGTGAACAAGTCCTCGGGCGCTTACGGTCTGGTCCAGGCGCTGCCCGGTACGAAGATGGCCTCGGCCGGCGCGGACTGGCGCACCAACCCCGCCACGCAGATCAAGTGGGGTCTGAACTACATGGAGGACCGCTACGGCAGCCCCTGTGCTGCCTGGAGCTTCCACCAGGCCAACGGCTGGTACTGACAGCCTCGGCCGCACCGCGCGGCACCGTTCAACTTCGGGGAGCCCCGCACCGTCCTACGGTGCGGGGCTCCCCGCGTGTACGGTCTTCGGGGTGTGCCCGTAGACGGGGGCGGGGGAAGGAAGCGACATGGCGAAGAGGGCGGGCTGGCTCGGCCGGCTCGGAAACAGGCTGAACCGGATGGAGGCGCGGCTCAACGAGCGGCGCGCCGAGGTGGAGGCCGAGACGAGCGGGAACCTGCCGGGTGCCGACGAGACCGGGCAGGCGCCGGCCGCCCCCGGGACGCCCGTCGCCGCGGCGCCCGCTGCCGAGCCGCCCGCCGCAGCGGCGGCCGGCACGACGCACGCCGTCGCACCGGCCGCCCCCGGCCGCCCCGACCCGGCGAGCGTGATCCCCTGGGGGATGCGCGTCGCCGCCGAGGCCAGCTGGCGGCTGCTGCTCCTCGCCGGGATGCTCTGGGTGCTGATGAGGGTGATCAGCGAAGTCCGCCTGGTCGTCCTCGCCTTCGCCGCCGCCATGCTCGTCACGGCGATGCTGCAGCCCTTCGTCGTCCGGCTGCGCAGACTGGGCATGCCCCGGGGTCTGGCCACGGCCGGCACGGCGATCCTCGGCTTCGTGGTCATCGGGCTCGTCGGCTGGTTCGTGGTCTGGCAGGTCATGGAGAACCTCGACGACCTGTCCGACCGGGTCCGCGACGGCATCAACGAGCTCAAGCTCTGGGCCCTGGACAGTCCGTTCCACGTGACCGAGAAGCAGATCAACGACCTCGCGAAGAACCTCACCGACACCATCGGCACCAACACCGAGCAGATCACCACCGCCGGACTGCAAGGCGTGACCGTGCTCGTCGAGGTCCTTACGGGCATGCTGCTCGCGATGTTCTCCACGCTCTTCCTGCTCTACGACGGCAAGCGCATCTGGATCTGGGCGCTGGGCCTGGTCCCGGCCGCCGCCCGCCCCGGTGTCGCCGGGGCCGGTCCGCGCGCCTGGCGCACGCTGACCGCGTACGTCCGCGGCACGGTCATCGTCGCCCTCATCGACGCCATCTTCATCGGCCTGGGCATCTACTTCCTGGACGTGCCGATGGCGGTGCCGCTGGCCGTCTTCATCTTCCTCTTCGCCTTCATCCCGCTGGTCGGCGCGGTGGTCTCGGGCGCCCTCGCGGTGGTCGTGGCGCTGGTGACCCAGGGCGTGTTCACCGCGCTGATGGTGCTGTTGGTGGTGCTGGCGGTACAGCAGATCGAGGGGCACGTGCTCCAGCCCTTCATCCTGGGCCGGGCCGTACGGGTACACCCGCTCGCGGTGGTGCTCGCGGTGGCCGCCGGCGGCATGATCGCGGGCATCGGCGGAGCGGTGGTCGCGGTTCCGCTGGTGGCCGTCACCAACACGGTGGTGGGATACCTGAGGGCGTACTCGCGCGAGCAGCACCACCACGGAGCCGGAATGGTCGGTCCGGCGCCGCACGGGTCGACGGCCCTGGACCGGGTGCCCGAAGGCGAGAGCCCGGCCCCCGACAAGTCCTAGCGGGGGCGGCGGGCGCGCGGGACGATCTGCCGCTCGCGGAGCCCGACGTGCCGGCGGTCGAGCCTGCCATGATCAATGACGTGCCCATGTCGATGCGTATGTCGATGGCGGCGCTGAGGACACAGGACCATCTGGGGGCGGGGACATGATCACTGATCCGGAGCTGGATGCGGAGTGGACGACCGAGCCTGCGGCGGGGCCGGCGGAGCCGCTGGCTCCGCACGCGCGGGCGACGGGCGGTGGGAGGCCATGGCTGTGGGCGCTGGGCGGCGTCGTGGTCGCGTCGGCGGTGTGGGCCGGCGGGCTGTACGCCTTCGGGGACCGGCTGGCGGCGCCGGAGCTCTCGTACCGGGCGTCGAAGAACCTCTGCGAGGACTTCAAGGCTCAGGCGCTGAGCGGTATCACCGGTGACCTGCACAAGTCGAGACCGAGGTTCCAGGCGAACAGCCACCCGGCCGTGGACGGGGCCGTGTGCGAGCTGAACAACGTCGAGGGCATGCCGGACTTCATCGTGATAGCGCACGTCAGCCTGCACAAGAAGACCGACCCCTCGGTGGAGTTCGACGTACCTCCGCTCAAGTCCATCGCCGTCAACGGGGACCTGCCCACGCAAGCGGTGCCGGGCCTCGGTGAGCGTGCCGTGATGACCATGCCGCCCCACCAGGCGCGCCTCTGGCTCGAGGTGCTGGACGGCGGTGCGGTCTTCACCCTCGAAGTGGCCGCCCCCGGCTTCGGGGAGCGCAACGACCGCCCCGCCACGGACGCCACCGCGGTACAGACAGCCATGATCGAGGACATGCGCGACCTGATGACAGCGCTGAAGAATCAGGGGGCGGGATGATCGGCGAGCCCGAGCTCGACGGGGTGTGGGAGACGGAGCGGCCGGCCGGGACGGTGGAGGCCGAGGCCCCGCGCGAGCCCGTCCGGGGGAGGGCCCGCCCGTGGTGGTGGGCCCTGGGCGGGGCCCTGACGGCGTCGGCGCTCTGGGCCGGGACCCTGGCCGCGCAGAATCGGTTCTCCGATGCGCCGCCGAGGCTCGCGTACCGGTTCACCGAGAACCTGTGCACGGATGCGCCGATGACCGCGCTGTCGGACGCGCTGGCCAAGCTGGAACGGGACGCGCCCGGTTCCGGCGAGGGTCCCGCGCTGGACTGGTCCTACTGCTCCTACAGCTCGGACTGGTCCGGAGAGGACATGGCCTTCGACGTCCAACTGCTGGTCGAGCTGCACAAGAAGACCGACCCGCAGGCGGAGTTCGCCGCGGGGCCGGGACTCACCCCGCTGGTGAGCCGGGGAGCCGATCAGCTCGAATCGGTGCCCGGGCTCGGTGAGCGGGCCGTGCTCGCCGACTCCACCAGGGGCATGGGGGCGAGGCTGTACGTGCTCGACGGCGGGGCGGTCTTCACGCTGTCGGTGGAGTGGTGGGGCGACGACGCGGAGGCGGAGCCCGACCAGGTCGCGATGAAGGCGGCCATGATCGAGGATGCGCGGCTGCTGATGGCCACACTGAGGAAGAGCTGAAGGTCCAGAGGGCACCCGGGACGCAGGGACGCCAGAGGCACCCGGGACGCCAGGGACGCCAGGGGCACCCGGGCTGTCTGTGGGCCCCAGGGACGTCTGCGGCCCCAGGGAGTGCCCGGGCAACGAGCAGGGCCCCGCGGCCGTTTCCGGTCGCGGGGCCCTGTGCGTCGTACGGGGTGCTGCTACTCGGCGGCGAGGGCGGCCTCGGCGTCGACGGTGACGGCGACGGCCTGGATCACCGAGGCGATCTTGAAGGCCTCCTGGATCGTCTCGCGGTCGACGCCCGCCTTGCGCAGGACCTGCTCGTGCGAGTCCAGGCACTGGCCGCAGCCGTTGATCGCGGAGACCGCGAGCGACCACAGCTCGAAGTCGACCTTCTCCACGCCCGGGTTGCCGATGACGTTCATCCGCAGGCCCGCGCGCAGGGTGCCGTACTCCGGGTCGGAGAGCAGGTGCCGGGTGCGGTAGAAGACGTTGTTCATCGCCATGATCGCGGCGGCGGACTTGGCGGCGGTGTACGCCTCCGGCGAGAGGTTCGCCTTCGCCTCGGGCTCCAGCTCACGCAGGACGCGCGGGGAGCGGGCGGCGATCGCGCAGGACAGGACGGTTCCCCACAGCTGCTGCTGCGGGAGGTCGCTGTTCCCGATGACCGAACCGAGGTTCAGCTTCAGGTCCTTGGCGAAGTCCGGTATGGCCGACTTCAGGGAGTCGAGGGACATCCGTCACTCACCGGCCAGCAGCGCGCCGGCGTCGATGGTGGCCTCGCCCTTGTTCCAGTTGCAGGGGCACAGCTCGTCGGTCTGCAGGGCGTCGAGGACCCGCAGGACCTCCTTCGGGTTACGGCCCACGGAACCGGCGGTCACCATCGAGAACTGGATCTCGTTGTTCGGGTCCACGATGAAGACGGCGCGCATCGGCAGGCCGTCCTCGCCGAGGATGCCCAGCTCGGCGGAGAGCTCGCGCTTGATGTCGGACATCATCGGGAAGGGCAGGTCACGCAGGTCGGCGTGGTCCTTGCGCCAGGCGTGGTGCACGTACTCGGAGTCGAGCGAGAAGCCGAGGACCTGCGCGTCGCGGTCGGCGAACTCCTCGTTCAGCTTGCCGAAGGCGGCGATCTCGGTCGGGCAGACGAAGGTGAAGTCGAGCGGCCAGGCGAAGACGACCTTCCACTTGCCCTCGTAGGTCTTGTGGTCGATCTGCGCGAACTCGGCTCCGGCCTCGAGCGAGACGCAGGCGGTCAGGTCGAAGGCGGGGAACTTGTCACCAACAGTGAGCACGCGCTCTCCTTGAGAAATGGAAAATAACCCCTTTTGGGGGCTTTCCGATGGGGGTGGACGTATCTCACATGCTGACACAGCTGCATTGATTACAGAAATAGCTAGTCTTGTTGTGGGTGATCGGAGGTGCCTATCAGTGGCTGTGGGTAATAGGGGAGCGAAGCAACCGACGCTCGCTCAGCTGCGCGCGTTCGCGGCGGTCGCCGAGCATCTGCACTTCCGGGACGCCGCGGCGGCCATCGGCATGAGCCAGCCGGCGCTGTCCGGATCCGTCTCCGCGCTGGAGGAGGCCCTCGGCGTGCAGCTGCTGGAGCGCACCACCCGCAAGGTGCTGCTCTCCCCTGCGGGCGAGCGGATCGCGGCCCGGGCGCAGGTGGTGCTCGACGCCCTGGGCGGGTTGCTGGAGGAGGCCGAGGCGGTACGGGCCCCCTTCACCGGAGTTTTGCGGCTCGGGGTGATCCCCACCGTGGCGCCGTACCTGCTGCCGACCGTGCTCGGCCTGTTCCACCGGCGCTACCCCCGGATGGACCTCCAGGTGCACGAGGAGCAGACCGCCTCGCTGCTGGAGGGGCTGGCCGCCGGGCGCCTGGACCTGCTCCTGCTGGCGGTGCCCCTCGGAGTACCCGGGATCACCGAACTGCCCGTCTTCGACGAGGACTTCGTCCTGCTCGCGCCCAGGGAGCACGCGCTCGCCGGGCGCCGCGACATCCCCCTCGCGGAATTGCGGGGACTGCAGCTCCTGTTGCTGGACGAAGGCCACTGCCTGCGCGACCAGGCCCTCGACATCTGCCGCGAGGCGGGGCGTACGACCGGGGCGGACGTCACGACGACCGCCGCCGGGCTGTCCACCCTCGTACAACTGGTCGCCGGGGGACTGGGGGTGACGCTGTTGCCGCGCACCGCGCTGCGCCTGGAGACCGCGCGCAACGAGTACCTGTCCACCGGGTACTTCGCCGAGCCCGCCCCCTCGCGGCGGATCGCCCTGGCCGTGCGCACCGGGACGGCCCGCCAGGAGGAGTTCCGGGCGATCGCCGCCGCGCTGCGCGAAGCCGTACGCCCGCTCCCGGTGTGGCCCACCGACTGAGGGGGAGTCTTCGGGCCGCCGGGAACGGACGTACGGGGTCTACGGGCGGGCTGCGGGGGCCACGGGCCTACGGTTTCCACGGGCGTACCGCCGCGTACGCGTGCGGGGCTGCACATGCGCGGGCCTCACTCCGTGCGCAGGCCGTCCGGGCGCATCAGGCGCAGCAGCGGCGGCAGGCTGAGCACGGTCACCAGGGCGACGAGTCCCGCGCCGACGCCGGTCATCTCCGCGACCGGGAGCCAGTCGATCCGGACGGCGCGGCCGGCCATCCGCATCAGGACGGCGCCGAGCCCCACGCCCACCACCGCGGCCAGCCCCAGCCCCAGCGCGATCGGCACCGCGGTCTGCCACAGCACCGACAGACACAGCGTGGACCGCTTGGTGCCGAAGGCGACCAGGGACGACAGCAGCCTCTTGCGCTCGCGCAACTGCTCCACCTGGGAGACGAGCAGGCTCGTGCCGATCAGGATCAGCACGGCCGTCGAGCCGAAGAACAGACCGGTGCGGATCGCGGCGTAACCGCCGTCCTCCTCGGCGAGCGTCAGCGTCATCGTGCGGCTGCCCCGGTCCGCCCGGAACGCGGCCGTACGGGCCAGCTCCAAGGCGTCCGGCACGGATGCGTCGAGCTGCACGAACACCTGGGTGGACCCGGCGTGGGCGAGGCCGCGCGGTGCGAGTGAGGGGGTCACCAGGACACCGTCGCGCACCCGGCCGGTCGGATCCTCGCGGCCGGCGACCACGGAGGCCGTGGCCGGGACGGTCCACGCGAAGGGCTTCGACTCCTCGGGGGTGAGAATCGGACTGACCGTCAGGGTCTCCCCCGGCTTGACGCGGGAGCCGTACACGCCGGGGTCGCGCTCCAGCGTGCCGGTGAGCAGGAAGGCGTCGCCGTCCTTGCAGGAGTCCAGAACGGCGACCTCGCGCAGCGCCTCGCACGAACCGACGGTCATGGAGACCCTGCTGCCGGTGTCGGGGTGGCGCGCCGCGGACAGGGAGGTCAGGGCGACGGCCTGGGCGACGCCCTCGGACTCGGAGATCTTCCCGGCGAGCTCGTCGGCCCGGTCCTCGGCGCCGTGGGGCGTAAGGACCGAGAGCGCCGCCCGGCCCGGATCGTGGCCGGTGGCCTCGGTGTAGTCGGCCTCCACGCCCGAGAAGAGGATCTGCAGGGCGATGGCCCCGGCGACGGCGACGGCGATGCCGTTGACCAGCCGGGCGGCGGCGCCGCTGCCGGCCTGGAGGCGTCGGACGGCCAGTTGCCAGGAGACCGGCCCGCCGCCGGAGCTCTGGCCGACGAGCCGCTCCAGCAGCCAGGGCAGCAGCGCGGTGATGCCGACCAGCAGCAGCACCACGCCGGCGCTGACCTGCGTCCGGTTGAACTCCACCTGGTCGTCGCCGCGGCCCGCCATCGGGGCGAGCAGGCCCAGCCCGGCCAGTGGCAGCAGCAGCCGCCACCAGATACGCCGACGCCGCGGGGTTGCCGTCCGGACGACGCCGAGCGGCTCGATGACCACGCCGCGCAGGGCGAACAGGGTCACGGCGACGGCCGCGGCGGGCACCACGAGCGCGACGAGCGCCGCGAGCCACACCGACGGGTCGAGGTCGGCCGGGAAGACGCTGCGTTCCCGGAGGGTGAAGCTGCCGACGAGACCGCGGCCGACCGCGAAGAAGCCGACGCCCAGGGCCAGTCCGACCACGGACCCGGCGAGGGCCTCACCGGCGGCGATCCGGCGGACCATCCGCACGTCGGCGCCGACCAGGCGCAGGGCCGCCAGCCGGTGGTCGCGGCGCTCCCCGCCGAAGCGGACGGCCGCGGCGATGAACACGGCGACCGGCAGCAGCAGCGCGACGAAGGTCAGCACCACCAGCAGGGTCAGGACCGGGTCGAGTTCCTCGCGCCCGTCGTCGCCGGAGAAGGCGGTGATCCGCTGGACGCGGTAGTCCTGCGGGCCGGTCTTCCTGAGCTGGTCGCTGCCGGTGTAGTAGAGCAGCTCGCCCGGACCGATCAGGCCCGCGTCGTCGATGACTTCGGAGATCCCGCCGTCGAATCGCTCGCGCAGCAGCTTGCCCTCAGAGGAGCCCAGCAACTGCTTCAGGGCGGGGGAGACGGCCGTCTCGCCCGGCCCGGGGATCTTCTCCAGGCCCGGCGGCACGGGCGCGTCCGGGCCCTCCGCCCGCAGGAGGGCGCCCTCGATCACCCTGTCGCGGAACTCCTGGTCCGCGCTCGTGATCAGAAGGGTGTCGTGCCCCGGCTGCCCGGCGGTGGGCGAGTTCGTCGTGGAACGGGCGTCGCCGCGCTCGTAGCGGGCGGCGAGGGCGCTGGGCAGTGCGGTGGTGATCAGCAGCAGCGCCACGCCGAGGCCGACGCCCACGCCGGTCAGCAGCGTGCGGGTCCAGCCCTCCCGTCCGCCGCCGAAGGCGAAACGGGCACCTGTGGAGAGGTCGCGGGCCCATGCCCGGAGCGTGCTCATACGAACCGTTCCATGTCGCGGGACGTGCCGTCGCGTACGACGATCTCCCGGTCCGAGTAGGCGGCCACGCGCGTCTCGTGGGTGACGAGGACGACGGCGGAGTTGGCGGACCGGGCGGCCTCGGTGAGCAGCTGCATCACGAGCTCGCCGTTGAGGGAGTTCAGGGCGCCGGTGGGTTCGTCGGCGAAGATCACCCGCGGCCGGGTGACCAGGGCGCGGGCGACGGCCACGCGCTGGCCCTGACCGCCGGAGACCTCGCCGGGGCGCTTGCGGGCCAGATCCTCGACTTGGAGCCGCTCCATCCAGGCCCGGGCGGTCGCCTCGGCCTCCTTGCGCTTGGAACCGGCCAGGCGCAGGGGGAGGGCGACGTTCTCCACACAGGTCAACTCCGGGACGAGCCGGCCGAACTGGAAGACGAACCCGAACTCGGTGCGGCGCAGGGCGCTGCGCTCGGCGTCGCTCATGGTGGTGAGCTCGCGGCCGGCGTAGGTGATGGAGCCCGAATCCGGGGTGACGATGCCGGCGAGGCAGTGCAGCAGGGTCGACTTGCCGGAGCCGGAGGGTCCCATCACGGCGACGACCTCGCCGGGGTGGATCGAGAAATCGGCGCCGTCGAGTGCGTGGGTGGTTCCGTAGGCCTTACGGAGGTCCGTGGCGGCGAGCAGCGAGCCGGCCGGGGTCATCGGCGTACCTCCTGGGCGAGCTGGTCGAGGCGGGCCGCGGTGAGCTCCAGCCAGCGCAGGTCGGCCTCCAGATGGAACAGCGCGTGGTCGCACACGAGCTGATCGGCGATGTCGCCCTTGCGCTTGCGCTGGGTGAGGATGCGCATGAGGCGCAGATGCTCGGCGCGCTGGGTGTCCAGCAGCTCGTCGGCGCGGCGGCCGGTCAGCAGCGCGAGGACGACCTTCGTGTAAAGGGTCGAGTGCAGGTACGGCTCGGGCTTCTCGGGCTGCGCGAGCCAGGCCTCGACGTCGGTGATGCCGGCGTCGGTGATGGCGTACCGCTTGCGGTCGGGGCCGCCGCCGCTCTCGATGCCGTCGACTTCGACGAGGCCGTTCTTCAGGAGGCGGGACATGGTCGAGTAGACCTGGCCATAGGCGAGCGGGCGGTCGTGGCCGAACTTCTCGTCGAAGGCGCGCTTGAGGTCGTAACCGTGGCGTGGGCCGGCCTCGAGGAGGCCGAGGAGGGTGTGACCGATGGACATGCCGACGACTCTACACGGTGTGTATACGCGGAGTGTATAGATGGCGGGGCGGCCTGCGCGGGCACCGTTGCCGGGCTCCGCCCTGACCCCGGCACGTCAAAACGCCGGCGGGGCTGAATCTTCCAGCCCCGCCGGCGTGTGAGGCGCCCGATACCGGGCAGTCCCGGCGGCGGTGGGTCAGTCCGTGGGCTTCGGGGGGCGGCCCCGGCGGGGAATGGGGCCGGGGGACGAGGGGAGGCGGCCGGACTCGGCGAGGGCCCGGCGCAGCAGGAACTCGATCTGCGCGTTGGCGCTGCGCAGCTCCTCGCCCGCCCAGCGGGCCAGGGCGTCGTACACCTGAGGGTCGAGCCGCAGCAGCACCTGCTTGCGCGGCTGCCGCGCCGCGGGCTTCTCCTCGCCGCCGCCGGTCACTGGTAAAGGGTGCCCGCGTTGAGCACCGGCTGGGCGGCCCGGTCACCGCACAGGACGACCATCAGGTTGGAGACCATGGCGGCCTTGCGCTCCGGGTCCAGGTCCACGATCTCCTGCTCCGCCAGGCGGGTCAGGGCGAGCTCGACCATGCCCACCGCGCCCTCGACGATCTGCTTGCGGGCGGCCACGACCGCGCCGGCCTGCTGGCGCTGGAGCATCGCGGAGGCGATCTCCGGAGCGTAGGCGAGGTGCGTGAAGCGGGATTCGATGATCTGCACCCCGGCCGCCTCCACCCGTGCGCGCAGTTCGACCGCGAGCTTCTCGGTGATCTCCTCGGCGTTCCCGCGCAGCGACAGGCCGCCCTCCTCGTGGGCGTCGTACGGGTACTCGATGGCGATGTGCCGGACCGCCGCCTCGGTCTGCGTCTCGACGAACTCCGTGAAGTCCTCGACCTCGAAGGTGGCCCGCGCGGTGTCCTCGACCCGCCACACCACGACCGCCGCCAGCTCGATGGGGTTGCCGTAGGCGTCGTTGACCTTCAGGACGGCCGTCTCGTGGTTGCGCACCCGGGTGGAGATCTTCTCGCGGGTGGTCAGCGGATTGACCCAGCGCAGTCCGTCGGTGCGGAGGGTGCCCCGGTAGCGGCCGAAGAGCTGCACGACCCGGGCCTCGCCCGGTGCCACCGTGTTGAGCCCGGTCATCGCGATCAGGGCGGCGAGGTCGACGAGGACGCCGAGGGATATCAGGGTCACCTTGGCCGCGACGGTCGCCGAGACCGCGCCGGCCGCGATCAGGCCTCCTCCGGCCAGCAGACCGGCCAATCCGAGCAGAAGCGCCGCGCCGCCACCCGTGCTGCGCGCGGTGAACTCCCGTACTCCTGCTGGGGTGGCGATTTCGTTCGTCATGGTTTGCCCCGTTTCTATGGTCGCCGTCGGTCGGACGGCTTAGCAAAGTGATATCACTTTTTTGCGCTATGGCAACCCTTCGGCTTAGGTGGGCGTCGGTTCCTGTGACGTGGGTGCTGATTCTCACGTCCGAATTGACCGGAAATGGTCAGAGTTGGCCATCCTTTGTCACAGACTGCGGTGTTAGCTTTCTGAGCTGACGTCGGGGGTAATCGAGCGGAGCGGGAGCGATGGGCCGAGCAGAAGTGCGTAAGGCGCAGCAGCAGCGCGGTGCGCGGCGGGCGCCGAGCGGACGCGCCAAGGGCACCAAGGACAGCGGGAGCACCGGCAAACGCACCGGCATACGTCGCTTCTTCACCTGGAAGAAGATCGTCGGGACGTTCCTCGGGCTGACCCTGCTCCTCATGGCCGCGGCCGTCATCCTCTACTTCTCGGTGAACGAACCCACCGACCCGAACGAGCAGGCCACGCTCCAGAGCAACACCTACCGGTACTCCGACGGCTCGGTCATGGCCCGTACCGGCGAGATGAACCGCGAGCTCGTCCCGATCGACAAGATCCCGCCCGAGGTCCGCACCGCGTTCATCGCCATCGAGAACAAGTCCTTCTACCAGGACCGCGGCATCGATGTGATGGGCGTGGCCCGAGGTCTGTTCAACACGGTCACCGGCAAGGGCAAGGCCGGCGGCTCGACGATCACTCAGCAGTACGTCAAGAACTACTACTTGACGCAGGACCAGTCGGCGACGCGCAAGGTCCGCGAGCTCGTGATCTCCCTCAAGGTCGACCGGCGCATGGAGAAGGACGACATCCTCGTCGGCTACCTGAACACCAACTTCTACGGCCGCAACGCCTACGGCATCCAGGCCGCGGCCCAGGCCTTCTACGGCGTCGACTCCGACAAGCTCACCCTGGAGCAGGGCGCCTACCTCGCCGCCGTCATCCAGGCCCCCAGCCAGTACGACCTGGCGACCGCCGGCCCCAACGGCAAGCGGCTGGTCAACATCCGCTTCAACGCGGTCCTCGACAACATGGTCGAGATGGGCGAGCTGGACGCGGCCAGGCGCAAGACCATGACCCTTCCCGACCCCATCAAGCCCAAGCCCCGCCCGGGCATGGACGGCCAGAAGGGGTACCTGGTCCAAGCCGCCAACGACGAGCTGAACAAGCAGCGCATCACCGATGCCCAGATCGCGGCGGGCGGCTGGAACATCACGCTCAACGTGGACAAGGCGAAGCAGGCGGCGCTGGAGAAGGCGGTTCAGGACGAGCTGGAGTCCAAGCTCGACCGCAAGGACACCAAGGGCAGGCCTCAGGACCAGAGCGTCCAGGCCGGCGCGACCTCAGTGGACCCGAAGACCGGCGCCATCGTCGCGATGTACGGCGGTGTGGGCCTGGAGGAGAAGTCCGCGAGCAACGCCCTGCGCACCGACTACCAGCCGGGCTCGACCTTCAAGCCGGTCGTGCTCGCCTCCGCCCTGGAGAACGCGTCGAGCACCCAGGACGGCAAGCCGATCACCCCGAACGCGCTCTACGACGGCACCAGCAAGCGCCAGGTGGTCGGCAGCAAGATCCCATTCAACCCGCAGAACCAGGACAACACGAACTACGGCAATCCGATGATGTCGGTCCAGGAGGCGACCAACTTCTCGGTGAACTCCGTCTACGCGCAGATGATCGTGGACGTGAAGCCGCCCAACGTGAAGAAGACGGCCCTGGAACTCGGCATGCAGGACCGCGAGGGCTGGCCCGAGGACAAGCCGGCCATGGCGCTGGGCACCATGAGCGCGAACACCGTGGAGATGGCGGGCGTCTACGCCACCTTCGACAACCACGGCAAGAAGGTCACGCCGACCATCATCAAGAAAGCCGACCACAAGGACCGCGAGTTCGCCCCGGAACCGGCCGTCGGCAGCCAGGCCATCAGCCGCAAGACCGCCGACACCGTCACCAAGGTGCTCACGGGCGTGGTCAACGACGAAGGCGGCTCCGGCAACAAGGTCCGGAGCAGCGCCTACGAGGCAGGTGGCAAGACCGGCACCACCGAGTCCAACGTGGCGGCCTGGTTCACCGGATACACGCCGGAGCTGGTCACGGTCGTCGCGATGTTCGGCGAGGACCCCACCACGCACAACCAGGTCACCCTGACCGGCACCGCCGGCCTGGGGCGCGCGGGCGGTTCCAGCTTCCCCGCCTCGATCTGGAAGGCGTACACGCTCGCCGCCCTCAAGGGTGCGAAGACGGGCAAGTTCCAGCTGACCGAGGCGGACATGGGCGCCGTGCAGACGCCGTCCCGCAGCGCCTCGCCGACGCCCACGGCGAGCCAGTCCCCCAGCCCGCCGGCGTCCAGCACCAGCCCGTCGCAGTCCGCGTCGCAGTCGCCCTCCCCCACCGCGAGCAAGTCGGGCAGTGGGAGCCCGACGCCGTCGGGGTCGGTGTCGCCCTCGCCGACCAAGACCGGCGGTCCCAAGCCGCCGGACCCGCCGCTGTTCGGCGGGAACGAGGAACGCTGAAAGA
>NZ_JBSGZI010000092.1:0-33098 GCF_053610945.1 Streptomyces sp. NPDC054849 | reverse complement strand
CGCCCGGACTCGATCCGGGCGACGGGGGCCGCTTCGCGCGTTCCTGGCAGTTTCCGAGCTGAACGGCTTGGGTCGCCACCCTTCAAAACCCGGTTTTGAACCGACACGCCGCAGTACCTCCAAGCGAGGCGCGACGTGGCATCCTGTCCCGGTCCGCTAGTACCGGCCCAACCGGGTCGGGAAGCATACGGAGCATCAGGAGTACCGCCCATGGCACGGATCACCGCGCTTATTAACCGCAAGGGTGGAGTCGGCAAGTCGACTCTCACCGTCAACACAGCGGCCATCACCGCCCACGTCCTGGGCAAATCACCCGACGGCGACCCGCACTACGTCGCCGCAGTCTCGGCCGACCCCCAGGGATCCACCACGTGGTGGTCACAGCGCGTCGGTGAGGATCTTCCCTTCTCCTTTGAGCAGATCAACTCGCGAGACGACCTCGAGTTGTTCTCCCAGCTGAAGAAGTCGCGAAGGGTGAAGCACGCCTTCATCGACACACCCGGGTGGATGGACCTCCCCGAGGACGAGAAGGAAGAAGCCGGCGACCCGTTCGGCAAGAGCACCGCGGCCGACGCGATGCGCGCCGTGCTCGCAAACGCCGACGACATCATCGTCCCCGTTGAGCCGGAACCGCTGGGCTTCATGCCGACACGCGACACCATCGAGGAAGTGGTCAAGCCCCTCGGCATTCCCTACCTCGTTGTCATCAACAACTGGGACCCGCGCGACGGCGAAGCCGACCTCGACCAGACCAAGGACTTCGTTCGAGCCCAGGGATGGAGCCTGGCCAACACGGTCGTCCGGCACTACAAGGTCCACACCCGGGCAGCCCTCGAAGGAACGGTCGTTACTCAGTACAAGAAGAACCGGGTCGCCATGGAGGCCCGTGAAGACTTCTACCAGCTCGCCCTCGAGCTGGGAGCAGGCAAGAAGGAGCGTCGGTGATGGCCGCGAAGAAGCAGTGGGCGGCCCTGATCGACGGTCCCGGCAAGGCCGGCAGCAAGAGCACCGGCGAGACTGACCCGTCGAAGCCGGCAGCTCCGCCGACCACGGCGTACATGAACACGATCATCAGCAACCCGGATAATCCGCGCGCTGCCGTCGACTACACCGACGACGACGCCGAGTTCCGCGAACTCAAGGAGTCCATGCGCGCGGTCGGCCAGCTGCAGCCGGCCGCCGCGATGTCGAGCGAGGTCTTCCGCCGAGTCAAGCCGGAGCACGCCGACGCCATCGGAGATGCCCAGTGGGTGGTGATTCTCGGCAACCGGCGGTTCCACGCAGCGAAGCAACTCGGCTGGACCAAGTTCGAGATCAGGGTCCGTGATCGGCTGGGCAACGAGGACGACGACAAGGTCGACGAAGCCGTCATCATCGAGAACATCCACCGCAAGAACATCCCGCCATACAGGGAAGCTGAGTTCCTGCAGCGGATGGTCGAGCGTCACGGGTCTCAGGAAAAGGTCGCGGACCGCATCGGCAAGTCACAGATGTACGTCTCGAACCGGCTGGCCCTGCTCAACCTGGCACCCGAACTCAGGGACGCCGTTGACACCAAGCAGCTCAAGGTGAAGACGGCAGAGCAGATCTCGAAGATCAAGGACCCGGAGGAGCAGAAGGCAAGGGCTGCTGAGGAGCTCCTGAAGGCGTCCCAGCCCAGGCAGCCCCGGGCGAAGTCGGCACCGCCTGGTGACGCCGCGCTTCAAAACCCGGTTTTGAAGCGCACCCCAGGAACTGTGGCCACCGGCAATGAGGCTGGCACACCGAGGCCGTCCAGTGAAGGACTGCCCCACCCGACGGGCGTACCCGAGCCTCGGCCAGCGGGCCAGGGAGCCAATACGGAAGTGCAGGATGCTGTCGGCAGCAGTCCTTCTCTCCCCTGGCACGACGGGGCTGCGGTCATGGATGCCGTCTACTCGACGCTCACCGCACCCCAACGGAGCGACTTCATCCTTCGATATTTCCAGGTCAGTACCGGAGTCGAGGCCGTCATCGAGGACATGAGGGGCACCCTTACCTCAGCGGCCCGCATTCAACTCGCAGCCATCCTGCAGCAGGTCTCCAACGGACTCCTCAAGGATGGTTACTAAAGGGGGACGGAACCGGTGGTGGAGATCAGCGCCAACACCGCCATCGGCCGAGGGGCCCGGCGCCACCCCGCAACGCTTCGCCCTGCTGCGCCTGGAAGACACTGTGGCCGGCGTGCCGGATTCGGGGAGGGCGTACAGTCCTCCAGCGGCTGACCTGCGCAGCCTGCGATGGCGCGGGGCTGGTTGGGTGCTGCGGTAACCGTGCGGCTGCTGAATCGTTTTTTCCATATCGTCGCCTCAGATGCACAACCGCTCCCCCTCTTGCGGTGCCGCGACCATGGCCCCGGGACGGCCCCCTGTCCCGGGGCCTTGCCATGTCTGACGAGGAGGTGGGGGTCTGCTGTTGCCGGGCTGTTATTCCACCGTATCTGCCCACATGTCTGTGACTGCTGTGATGTCGGTGGGTAAGAGGTGGAAGGTCTTGCCCGTGTCGGCACTGCTGGAGCAGACGATGGAACCCACGTCACAAGCCCGCCCCTCGGCGGACCTGTTCCCTTCAAAGGTCGTCTTCTGCGGCTTTTGCCGGGCCACCGCGACCACCGGTGGAGCGCGGACTATCAGTGCCGAGGGGGGAGTTCCTTTCGGTGATGTGGCACACCCTTGCCTGCCCGCACCACGCAGCCGACCTGATCCTTGCCGGGGACGACTGACGGCACCGCTCTGGCGACCCGTCGCCTGCTAGGCGCAGCTCTTGCTCCTCGCCCGCCACGCCACGGCGGGCCGGGGAATGCCGGTCGGGCGAAACGGTTCCAAGAGGAGCCTGCTCTGTCCAAACCGACTCCCCGACCTGGTCGCAGCCGCCGGGCAGCTACCGGGGGACGATTTGATCCACGGTCGCGGTATGGGTGCGCCGCTTCCCGTCCGCTTGGGAGGTAGAGGTGGCCGAAGGCTTCTCCGCGGGTGTGGCTGCCGCTACGGCGCCCGACGGCAGACCTGTCCCCGACTGCGCACCGCACTTGGCCTCTGACTGCTTCGACAGTGCGAATCGTCCTGCGGTGAATGTCTGCGGCTGTGTGGGTGAGCGCAGTCCGCCCTGCCCTCGGCGAAGGTGAGAAGGTCGGTAGAAGACGGGGGTCGTTCCGTCGTCCTGAGGGGTGTTCGTGGTGAGCCGAGGCTTGATCGTCGTGGATGTGCAGAAGGACTTCTGCGAAGGAGGCAGTGTTCCCGTCGCGGGAGGCGCGCAGATCGCCACCGCGATCGCCGAGCTGGTGGAGAAGAGCGCGGACGGTGACTACCAGTACGTCGTGGCCACCCGCGACCACCACATCGACCCGGGAAGCCATTTCTCCTCGAACCCGGACTTCAAGGACAGCTTCCCCGTCCACTGCGTCGCCGGAGACGAAGGCGCTGAATTCCACCCGAACTTCGCCCCCACCGCCGCCGGCGGCAAGGTCCACGCCGTCTTCTTCAAGGGCGCCCACAGCGCGTCCAAGAGCGGCTTCGAAGGCGCGGACGCCGAAGGCACCCCCCTCGCGGACTGGCTGCGCGCACGCGGGGTGCGGCACGTCGACGTGGTGGGCATCGCAACCGACCACTGCGTGCGTGCCACCGCCCTGGACGCTGCCGCCGCCGGATTCCGAACCCGGGTACGCCTGGACTACACGGTCGGTGTCGCCCCCGACACCATTGCCTCCACTCTGGACGACCTCCGCCAGGCAGGCATCAAGGTGTCCGGCAAGGCACCGGCGCCGAGGTAGCCCGGCAGACGAGACAACGCCCTCGCCCCGTGGCGGTCCACACTTGCGGAACGGGTTCCGCGAGAGCTCGCTGGATGGCGGTGCACATCCCTGCCCGGGGTGCCTCGATCCTTTGCGGGCGGGGCGCCCGGGGCTGGCGTCTTCCAGGATCGGCCCGCGCTGTGCACGGTAGGGAGCCGCCTTCACACCGCGCGCGGCGATGTCGGTTTCAGGCGTCAGCCCGATACTCTCTGGCTTCGTTTCCGCTGGTGCTGAACGCTGGGGCTCAGCCCTGCGACGTGATGTGGTTGATGACCGTGGTGAAGTCATCTGTCGGTGAGAAGTCCACGTACTCGCAGTCCTCGAGGGCCACGGGGGCGTGTCCGGGCGGCCAGTAGAACGCCTGTCCCGCCTCGTAGACCTCCTCACCGTCCTTCGTCACCATCTTCAGCTGGCCTTTGAGCATGTACCCCCAGTGCGGGCACTGACAGAGATCATCGGCCAGGCCCTTCAGGGCTGGCCGCAGGTCCGCCCCCTGAGGCAGCTGTACGAAGGCCACGGACAGGTCTCCGCCGACCGCTCGCGTACGGAGTTCGACGCCTCCGCCCTCGATTGCGACGGGCGTGTCCTGTCGGGTTGTCGCTGTCATGGCTGCCTCGCTTCACTCGTAGTGCGACAGTGCGACACGCTTCCAGGCCGGCCCCAGCGGTCGGGGTTCGCCAAGCGGGCCCACGGGCTGCCGACCCGTCTTCCGCCTCTCCCCGTCGTCGCGATCCGGCTCTGGCTGCGCTGAGATGTCAGGAGTTGGCGCCGCGGACGCCGGGGGCGACGAAGCGCCGGTGCAGGGGGTGGAACTTCGGCTCGGGGTCGCTCTGCACGCCCAGTTCGCCCTTGAGCACGGGGGCGACCCTGGCCTCGATGAACCGGTTGAAGTGGTCTTCCGACTCCCAGATGTCCATCACGTTGAGGCCGCCGTCGACGAACCAGGCGGCGTGCAGCACGCACCCGTCCGGTGTGTCCTCTTCCCAGCGGACCTTCTGGCGTACCGCGTCGTACACGTCGGGTGTGATCTCGGGCCAGGAAAAGGTCATCACGACTGCCATGGAGTGTCCTCTCGACCGCCTGGACGCGCCGCGGCCGGACGGCACACGGGATCGCACTGCGAAGCTATGCCGCCGGTATCGCCGGTGCACTCTGGAGCGTCCATCCGAGAAGGGCCAGGGTCCACCTCCACAGTGAACTCGTTGCCGACAACGCGCCCGTCACCTACCAGATGGTCCGCTCCCACATCGCCACCCTCCGCGGGGCTCCGGCCGGCGCGCCGCCCCGGCCGCCGACGGTGCGCCAGGTGACCGGCTGGCTCACCCGACACCCCACCGTGCTGAGCGAGGACGACCGCGCAGGCCTGAAGGATGTCCTGGCACACTGCCCCGAACTGGACATGGTCGCCGGGCATGTCCGCGATTTCGGCGAGATACTCAGCGACCGTCTGGGTGCCAGGCTCCCTGCCTGGATCGACGCAGTCGATGCCAGCCAGCTACCCGGTCTCACCCGCTTCGCACTCCACCTGCTCCGGGACCTCGACGCCGTGACAGCGGGGATCACCCTGCACTGGAGTTCCGGCAGCATCGAGGGAGCCGTGAACCGCATCAAGAAGATCAAGAGGCAGCTCTACGGTCGAGCCGGATTCGAACTTCTCCGCAAGATGATCCTGCTTCAGTAACGCTCCGCGACGACTCCCCAAGATCTGTGCCAGAACCCGCTGGAGATGAACGAAGCCAGCCATCGCTCGATCGGTGGGCAAGTTGAAAATTCTCACTGGTTGCTGGTGTCGGTCGTGGATCATGTCTTCGCCCGGGCAGGCGGGGCCTGCTGGGTGGCTGGCGGTGTTCACCAGGCCTTTAAAAAGGTTGCGGCTTTGGTTGGCTGAGTCGTAGTGCCTCTTCGAGGAGGGCTTCGACGATTCGGTTTTCGGGGACGGTGCGGATGACTTGTCCGCGGGCGAAGATTTGGCCTTTGCCGTTGCCGCAGGAGACGCCGAGGTCGGCTTCGCGGGATTCGCCGGGGCCGTTGACGACGCAGCCCATGACGGCGATACGCAGGGGATGGGGGAAGCCGTCGAAGGCGGCTTCGACTTGGTTGGCGAGTTTGTGGATGTCGACCTGGAGGCGGCCGCAGCCGGGGCAGGAGACGATCTCCAGTTTCCGCGGGCGCAGGCCCAGGGACTGCAGGATGTGGCAGCCGGCTTTCACTTGTTCGACGGGTGGGGCGGACAGGGAGACGCGGATGGTATCGCCGATTCCCTCGGCCAGCAGGATTCCGAAGGCGACCGCGGACTTGATGGATCCCTGCAGGGCGGGGCCGGCTTCGGTGACGCCGAGGTGGAGGGGGTAGTCGCAGGCTGCGGCGAGCTTCCGGTTGGCGGCGATCATTGTGAGTGGGTCGTGGTGTTTGACGGCGATTTTGAGGTCTGTGAAGCCGTGTTCTTCGAATAGTGAGCATTCCCATAGGGCGGATTCAACCAGTGCCTCAGGGGTGGCTTGGCCGTGTTTGGCGAGTAGGCGGGGGTCGAGGGAGCCGGCGTTGACGCCGATCCGGATCGGTATTCCGGCGGCGCCAGCGGCCTGCGCGATTTCCCTGACCTTGTCGTCGAATTTGCGAATGTTGCCCGGATTGACCCGTACGGCTGCGCAGCCGGCGTCAATGGCCTGGAAGACGTAGCGGGGCTGGAAGTGGATGTCTGCGATCACTGGGAGCTGCGATTTGGCCACGATTTGCGGGAGGGCGTCGGCGTCGTCTTGGGAGGGCACGGCGACGCGGATGATGTCGCAGCCGGCGGCGGTGACTTCGGCGATCTGCTGGAGTGTGGCGTCGATGTTGGCGGTCGGAGTGGTGGTCATGGTCTGGACGGTGACCGGTGCGCCGCCGCCGACTGGGACATCGCCGACGTGGATTTGCCGGGTACGGCGGCGCACCGGAGCTGTGGAGGCGGGCAGGCTGGTGCCGGGGAGTATGGGCGCAGGCGGGTCGACGGTGCTCACGGCGCGCTCCTGGGGGTGAGGTGTACGCGCCGGTGTTTGGGCAGCAAGTCCTGGTAGGCACGGGTGTGATCGGGCAGGGCGGATTGAACGGTGGTGGCGAGGGCCCGGCCGCTGATGCCTGCGGCGTCCAGGAGAGCGCCGCGTTCGCCGTGTGTCAGGAAGGCTGTGGGCAGGCCGACGGTGCGGATCGGGGTGGTAATGCCCTGTTCGGTGCAGTGGCGTGCGATGAGGGTTCCGATCCCGCCGTCCGCGATGCCGTCCTCGACGACGAGGGCGAGCCGGTGCCGGGCGGCCAGGTGACTGAGTGCGGTGTTGACGGGGGCGGCCCAGCGGGGGTCGGCGACGGTGACACCGACGTTGTGGCCGCTGAGGATATGGGCGGCGTCGAGGCAGGCAGGTGCGGTGGTGCCGATTGCGATGAGCAGCACGTCCAGGGCGGCGTGGGGGGTGCGGTGGAGGATGTCGATGCCGTCGATGGAGGCCAGAGCGTCGATGTCCTTTCCGGCGGTGGCTTTGGGGAAGCGCAGAGCCGTGGGGCCATCCTCGATGTCGAGTGCTTCACGGAGCAGGGCGCGCAGGCGGGCAGGGTCGCGGGGAGTGGCAAGGCGCAGGCCGGGGACACGGGAGAGCATCGCCAGATCCCAGAGTCCGTGGTGGGAGGCCCCGTCCGGGCCGGTAATGCCGGCGCGGTCCAGGACGAAGGTGACGGGCAGCTTGTGCAGGGCCACGTCCATGAGGACCTGGTCGTAGGCACGGCCCAGGAAGGTTGCGTACAGGCACACCACTGGATGCAGGCCGCCCATGGCCAGTCCTGCCGCGGAGGTGACAGCGTGCTGCTCGGCGATGCCCGAGTCAAAGACCCGGTCGGGAAACCTCGCCGAGAAGGCACCGAGACCCACAGGGAGCCGCATAGCGGCAGTGAGCGCTACCACGTCGTCGCGTTCTGCGCCGATGGCGGCGATCTCCTGGCTGAAAACAGACGTCCACGACGGTTTGGAGGGCGCGATGGCCTCGCCGGTCGCGGGGTCGATGACGCCGCAGGCGTGCATGCGATCGTCGATATCGGCCTCGGCCGGACCGTATCCGTGGCCCTTGTCCGTCACCGCATGTACGACGACAGGACCGGCCACTGCAACGGCTCGACGCAGCACGGCTTCCACCTCGGCGGTGTCGTGCCCGTCCACGGGCCCAAAGTAGGTGAACCCGAAATCGGTGAAGACGTTCCGGCGGCGCACACTGTCATCACCGCCACGCAGCGCGGCCAGATGGGCGGCGAGTGCTCCGACGGTCGGGTCATAAGAACGGGCGTTGTCATTGAGCACCATCACGACGGGGCGGCGGGCAGCACCGATGTTGTTGAGCGCTTCGAGGGCCAGGCCGCCGGTCATCGCGCCGTCCCCGATCACCGCCACCACACGGCGGCCGGAAGCACCAGTGTGCTGAAAGGCCTTTGCCAGGCCGTCCGCGTACGCCAGGGCAGTAGAGGCATGGGAGTTCTCGACCCAATCGTGCTCGGACTCCGCCCGGGACGGGTAGCCGGAGAGTCCCCCCGCCTGGCGCAGCGTGTCGAAGGCTCCGGCCCGTCCGGTGATCACCTTGTGCGGGTAGGCCTGGTGGCCGGTGTCGAAGAGCAGGACGTCACGTGGTGAGTCAAAGACCCGGTGGAGAGCAATCGTCAATTCAACCACCCCCAGCCCCGCGCCCAGGTGACCGCCGCTGGCGCTGACCCTGTCAACCAGCAGAGAACGGATCTCGGCTGCGAGCTGTGGCAGTTGGTCCGGGGCGAGAGAACGCACGCCCTGGGGCGTTCCGGCAAGAGCAAGCAGTTCCCGGCCGTAGGAAGCGCTTCTGTCTCCGAGGGTCTCGTGATCGGTGGTCCTCATGCGCTGCGTACCTTCTTCGGGAGGGCGAAGTGCAAGATTTCGGTGGTGACGCACGCGCTGCACCCGGCACAGCAGGCAGACAGCAAAGCCAGCATCACGGTACGTCGGGACGGCGCCGTGCCGCCTCTGTCCATCGCTCACCCGTCCCGGCGGATGAGAAGGCCAGCCAAGGCCAGCAGCTCACAGGCCTGGCCGGGGGCAGGAAGCGCGGTTTCAAGCTGGTCAATAGCACGGGCGGTATGGGCGGCGGCCTGCTCTTGGGCCCACGAGCGTCCTCCGGCCCGCTCGACCAAAATGGCCAGGCGGCTGATCTCGCCGGGATCATGCCTTTCACCGACGCTGGCATACAAGGCGGCCAGTTCATCACCAGCTTCGGTCAGGGACGTCAACGCGGCGACGACAGGGAGGGACTTCTTGCGCGCGGCCAAGTCCGCTCCTACCGGCTTTCCGGTCATCTCCGGATCACCCCAGATGCCAAGCAGATCGTCGGTCAGCTGGAAGGCCAGCCCAAGGTGCCGGCCGAAGGCATCCAGAGCCCGCACCGTTGCCGGGTCGGCAGATGCGTACTGGGCGCCGATCGCGCACGCAACGCCGAGCAGCGCCCCGGTCTTACCCTCGGCCATGTCCAGGCACTGCGCCGAGGTGACGTCGGCGCACTGTTCGAAAGCGCAGTCGGCGCTCTGCCCCTCGCACAGCTCGATCATGCAGTCGGCCAGCAGCCGCATGGCCGAGGGAGCAGCCGAGTGGGAGTCTGCGGCAAGAACCTTGACGGCCAGTGCCTGCAGGACGTCACCGGCCAGAATCGCATCGGCGACCCCGAAAACGGACCAGGCGGTAGGGCGGTGGCGCCGCTGGGTGTCACGGTCCATGACATCGTCATGCAGCAGCGTGAAATTGTGCACCAGCTCGACAGCCGCCGCGCCGGCGAGCACAGCCTGCTCATCACCACCCAGCGCACGGGAAGAAGCCATGAGCAGGGCGGGACGCACCGCTTTCCCCCCATCCCCCGCCCTGGGGGTGCCCTCCGGGTCCCACCAGCCGAAGTGGTATCCACTGACATGCCGCATCGCGGCGGGGAGTTGGTCGACTGCAGTGCGCAGCACCGGGCTGACCAGCTCGCGCGTGCGCTCCAGAAGTCCGGCCGCCTGACGGCCGCCCTGCTCCACATCCCATCTCATAATGCCCCTCACCCCGCCAACAGACTCAGAAGCGGACCCACTTCGGCAACACTCCCGGCGGATCACAGGCGTCCGTTCTGCCCGGCCGCCGACAGCCTCCACGCCACTAAAAGCCCTGCCAGGTGCCCTGGAAAGCCTTCAGGGCAAGGGAAGTTGTTAAGCATCGACCAGCGTTGAACGCACACGGGCTTGATCCCAGGCCGGGTAGTTTGGGCCTGCCGCGAATCAAAGCGTTGCTTCGCGTTCTGATTCTCGTTGTTGTGGTATGGGCATATCTGTGGAGACCGAGGCGTCGCTGACGGTGAAGTTCGAGGCGCTGTTCCCGCACCTGGACGAGCGCCAACGCCGTCTGACAGCCGGGGCCGAGGCCCGATCGTTAGGGCATGGCGGGATCCGGGTGGTGGCTCGGGCTGCCGGGATGCGCGAGGGCACCGTCTCCCGCGGAGTGGACGAGTTGGATTCCGCTGTGGAGCCGACCGGCCGGGTCCGGCGCCCCGGTGGTGGTCGCCGGAAGCTGTCCGATCTGGACCCGGAGCTGGTTCCGGCACTGTTGGCGCTGGTCGAGCCGGACATGCGCGGGGACCCGATGTCGCCGCTGCGAGCAATGCTCGGAACCTGTGGATCGGCCCGGGGGTGGGGTGCCTCGCGGGATGCGGAGGGCGTACCTTCCCGGGTGATCGACTCAAGGTCACCGAGTAGGCCCGCGTTCGAGCGCGGGCTGGGAAGGCACGCCCGTGCTCAGCGTAGTCAACGAAGACGGCACCACCGAGAGCGGTACCTCTCTAATCGACGAGATCGTCCGGGAAGGCGCGAGGCGGATGCTTGCCGCAGCCCTGGAGGCCGAGGTCGAGCAGTACATAGCCGAACTCGCCGATCAACGCGACGAGCAGGGGCGGAGGCTGGTGGTCCGCAACGGCCGTCACCGGCCCCGGTCGGTGACCACGGCCGCGGGACCGGTCGAGGTGGCCGCGCCGCGCGTCAACGACAAACGCGTCGACGCCGAGACCGGGGAGCGGGATCGGTTCTCCTCGAAGATCCTCGCGCCATGGTGCCGCAAATCCCCGAAGGTCAGCGAGGTCCTGCCTTTGCTCTACCTCCACGGCCTGTCCTCGGGCGACTTCGTACCCGCACTCGAGCAGTTCCTGGGCAGCGCGGCCGGCCTGTCGTCGGCGACGGTGACCCGGCTGACGAAGCAGCGGACCGCCGAGCATGCCGCCTTCCAGTCCCGTGACCTGGCCGGATCCGACTACGTCTACGTGTGGGCCGACGGCATCCACCCCAAGATCCGCCTCTCCCAGACCCATTCGTGCCTGCTGGTCTTGATGGGCGTCCGCGTCGACGGCACCAAGGAACTCATCGCGATCACCGAGGGCCTGCGCGAGTCCACCGAGTCCTGGGCCGATCTGCTGCGCGACTGCCGCCGGCGTGGCATGCCGGATCCGATGCTCGTCGTGGGCGACGGAGCGATGGGCCTGTGGCGGGCCCTGGCGGAGGTGTTTCCGCAGGCCAGGCATCAGAGGTGCTGGGTTCACAAGACCCGGAACGTGATGAACGCGCTGCCGAAGTCCGCGCAGCCCGGCGCGAAGAAGGCGCTCCAGGAGATCTACAACGCCGAGGACCGCGCCCACGCCGAGAAAGCGGTCACCGCGTTCGAGGAAACTTACGGGGCGAAGTGGCCCAAGACGGTGAAGAAGATCACTGGTGAGGTGGACAAGCTGCTGGCGTTCTACGACTTCCCCGCCGAGCACTGGATCCACCTGCGGACGACAAACCCGATCGAGTCGACCTTCAGCACGGTGAAGCTCCGGACCAAGGTCACCCGCGGCGCCGGCAGCCCGGCCGCCGCCCTCGCAATGGTCTTCAAGCTCGTCGAGTCCGCCCAGGCCCGCTGGCGAGCGGTCACCGCACCCTACCTCGTCGCCCTCGTCCGCGCCGGCAACCGCTTCGAAAACGGTCACCTTGTCGATCAGAACAAGCCCCTTGCGGCATGAACCACCTCAGCTGATCCACAACTCTTGACTATTGCTCCCGGCCCCCGCGCGAGAGCCTGGCTGGCCCATCCGGCTCTGACCGGCATGCCCCACGATCAGTGGGCCCGGCTGATCGCCGAACTGGAAGCAGCCCGGGCACTCCAGCGGGAAGAAGATCTTCAGCAGCGACGCGGTGGCGACCGGCAGAAGATCCCCGCCGCGCCGGCCTCTACACCGACGCTCGCCGACCGGCTCCTGGCAATCCTCCTCTACAGCGGCACGGGCTCCTGCAAGTGGCCATCGCCCCGCTCTTCGCAGTCGTTCCCCAGACCCTCAACCGGGCCATCAGCCAGACCCGGCGCCTCCTCGACGAGGTCGGGCACACCATCGCACCCACAGCGACACACCTGGCCACCCTGGACGACCTCATCGATCTCGCCGCAGAACTCAGCGCCACCCCCACACCACAGATCAAGACGGCGAGTTAATCCTATGCAAGCCCTAACTACCCGGCCTTGGGGGAGGCCCGACACCGGCGGCAATTCTTCAAATGCCCCGGCCATGGCGGCATCCGCCCACCGCTGCGGGACCGTCTTCCTTACTGGGGTAAGGAAGACCGCCTCGAAGGCGCCGCCAGGATCCACGGCCATTCTTCCTGCCCGGCTTCCGTGCTGGGCCGCTCCTACGATGATCATCTGCGCCAGCCAAGCCGCTCCCGTCCGGGCGTCGACGGCATGGTTCCGGCGTACCGCCGCGGACCGAATGCGCCCAGGCGCACGGCAACAACAACGGAAGCACACCGCGAAGGTCGGACATCCTGCTACGAGACAGGAACGAGCTGCTTCCCTTCCCGCCTGTCTCACCACCCGACGCCCCGCCCTCGACACTCCTCAACAGGTATGGGAGTAGGGCGTCTTGAGGCGGTCGTGCCGCGGATCGAGGCACGTACCCGTCTCCCAGTCGGACCGGCTCGACCAGGCGCTGAAGCAGTCCCGGCGGGTATCACTACAGGTAGAGGGCTTTCGAAGTTTCTTTCCGCGCCCGGGCCCTGGCCCAGGCCTCCGCTTCTAGGACGTCCTGGACCGTCAGGGAGGTTCCCGACTCAGGTGTCCCGTGCTCATCGACCACGGCAGAGACCGTATCCATGATTGCTGTGAACGGCAGCCGACCTGCCAGGAACGCCTCGACGCACTCCTCGTTGGCCGCATTGAACACGGCCGGGGCGGTGCCGCCGAGGGTGCCCACGTGCCGGGCGAGGCCCACCGACGGGAAGGCCTCCGTGTCCAGCGGGAAGAACTCCCAGGTGGAGGCCTTGGTCCAGTCGAAGGCGGGGGCCGCGTCCGGGATCCGCTCGGGCCAGCCGAGGCCGATCGCGATCGGGCCGCGCATGTCCGGCGGGGTGGCCTGGGCGAGCGTCGAGCCGTCCGTGAACTCCACCATCGAGTGCACGTAGGACTGCGGGTGGACCACGACCTCGATGCGGTCGAAGGGAATGTCGTAGAGCAGGTGCGCCTCGATGACCTCGAGACCCTTGTTGACCAGGGTCGCCGAGTTGACGGTGATCACCGGGCCCATGGCCCAGGTGGGGTGTGCGAGGGCGTCCTTCACGGTCACGTGTCCCAGCTCGGCGCGGGTGCGGCCGCGGAAGGGGCCGCCGGAGGCGGTCACCACGAGCTTGCGGACGTCGGCGCGGGTGCCGGCGGCGAGCGCCTGGAAGAGCGCGGCGTGCTCGGAGTCGACCGGGATGATCTGGCCGGGCTGGGCGAGGGCCTTGACCAGGGGACCGCCGACGATCAGCGACTCCTTGTTGGCCAGGGCCAGGGTCCGGCCCGCCCGCAGTGCGGCGAGGGTCGGCGCGAGGCCGATGGAACCGGTGATGCCGTTGAGGACGGTGTGGCACTCGGAGGTGGCGAGCTCGGTCGCGGCGTCCGGTCCGGCCAGGATCTCGGGCAGCGGTTCGGAAGGACCGTACCGGGCGCTCAGCGCTTCTTTCAGGGCCGGTACGGCGTCCTCGCGGGCGACGGCCACCGTCTTGACCTGCAGCTTCCGGGCCTGCTCGGCCAGCAGCTCCACCCGTCCGCCGGCGGCGGACAGTGCGGTGACCCGGAACCGGTCCGGGTTGCGCAGGGCGAGGTCGATGGCTTGGGTCCCGATGGACCCGGTTGACCCGAGGATGACGATGTCCCGGAGGCCGGCCGCGGGGTCGAAGAGGAGGTGCGGATCGGCGAGGGGCGCTGGGCGGGGCTGCCGGGCAGTGTGAGGTCTCACTGTTCGTCCGGTGGTCGTGGCGTGTTGCTCGCTTCGGCGCGCAGGTCGCGGCGGAGTTCCTTCGGCAGCGAGAAGACGATCGACTCCTCGGCGGTCTTGACGATCTCCACGTCCGCGTAACCGCGCGCGGCCAGCCACTCCAGGACCTCCTCGACCAGGACCTCCGGCACCGAGGCGCCCGAGGTGAGGCCGACTGTGGTGACGCCCTCCAGCCAGGCCTCGTCGATCTCGCTCGCGAAGTCGACCAGGTACGCGGCCTTGGCGCCGGCGTCCTTGGCGACCTCGACGAGCCGGATCGAGTTCGAGGAGTTCTTCGAGCCGACCACGATGACCAGGTCGGAGTCGCCGCCCATCACCTTGACCGCCGCCTGGCGGTTCGAGGTGGCGTAGCAGATGTCGTCACCCGGCGGCGAGACGAGCAGCGGGAACTTGGTCTTCAGCGCGTCGACCGTCTCCATGGTCTCGTCGACCGAGAGGGTGGTCTGGGAGAGCCAGACGACCTTGGACTCGTCGCGGACGGTGACCTTCTCCACGTCGTGCGGGCCGTCGACGATCGTGATGTGGTCCGGGGCCTCGCCGGAGGTGCCGATGACCTCCTCGTGGCCCTCGTGGCCGATGAGGAGGATGTCGAAGTCCTCGTTCGCGTACCGGATGGCTTCCTTGTGCACCTTGGTGACCAGCGGGCAGGTCGCGTCGATCGTCGCGAGCTTGCCGCGCGCCGCCTCCTCGTGCACCACCGGCGCCACGCCGTGCGCGGAGAACATCACGATGGAGCCCTCGGGCACCTCCTCCGTCCGCTCGACGAAGATGGCACCCTTCCTCTCCAGCGTCTGGACGACGTACTTGTTGTGCACGATCTCGTGGCGGACGTAGACCGGCGCACCGTAGAGTTCCAGGGCTTTCTTGACTGCTTGCACGGCTCGGTCGACCCCCGCGCACCAGCCTCTTGGGGCGGCGAGCAGGACACGGCGGCGAGGGGTTCCTGAGGTGTTGGTGCTGTTCACGAGGCCCTCCCGAAGGGGGCAGGTCGGGGAGGTGGGCTGTGGGGCCGGTGGGTTGCATGCCAGGGCATCGCCGACGCGGGGTGGTAGGCGGGGCAGACAGCCCACCGGGGCTGATGTCCGGTCCAGTAGCGGGACGCGGCGGTGGCGTTGCAGGAGTACTGGGACGGGCGGGGTCTGACACAGCCACTGACTGATATGGCTGGCGGAGAGAGGTGGATCAGCGTTTCAGGGAGGAGATGCCCTGACGGGTCGGCAGTTGTCGGCCCGTCAGCCGTACCTGGGCGGTCCTGTGCCTGCTGAGCGTGCCCGGGCAGGGGCGCACGGTTTTGTGGTGGGCGAGGGTGCTGGCTTCGCCTTCAGCTCACCGCATTATGCCTTATACGCCTCGTCTGGGGGCAGGCGCAACACCTTTTGTCCGCGAGCACTCGTCCCGGGCGGGGAGATGTCTGGCCGCCACCGGGGAGCTACTTCGGCTCTGATCCACATTTCGGGATCACCCAGCGTGACTCGTCTTCAAGTTGATATCTGATCAGGTGTGTTACGTGATCAGATACTTGACCTGCTCCTTCCGCATCTGGCGGGTGTGCTCGTCCTTGACGTACGGGAGGTCGATGCGAGGTTGTGCATCACGGCCTGTACCGCTGTGGAGGAGGCACGCTGCCCGGACTGCGGTACCAGTACGCGGAGGGTCCACGACCGCTACGGACGGCGGCTCGGCGATCTCGCCGTGGGCGGACGACCGGTGACGATAGCCTTGACCGTGCGCCGGTTCCGCTGCGCTGCGCTGCCGCAGACTGCCCGCGCCGCACCTTCGCGGAACAGGTCGAGGGCCTGACCTTCCGGTACGGGCGCCGAAGCCAGCTTCAGCAGGCGGCACTGGAGGCGATCGGCCGTCTCCTGGCCGGCCGGGCCGGTGCCCGGCTCGCCGACATGCTGCACTGTCCGGTGAGCCCGAACACCCTGCTCCGTCGGGTGCGGGCCCTGCCCGCCGGCCCACCGGAGCGAAGCCCGCGGGTGCTGGGGGTGGACGACTTCGCTCTCAAGCGAGGGCACGTCTACGGCACCGTGCTGATCGACATCGAGACCGGACGCCCCGTCGACGTGCTCCCCGACCGGACCGCCGGGACCTTCACCGCCTGGCTCCAGCAGCACCCCGGGGCCGAGGTCGTGTGCCGCGACCGGGCCAGCGCCTATGCCGAGGCCGTCCGCACTGCGGCGCCGGACGCGGTCCAGATCGCGGATCGCTTTCATTTATGGCTGAACCTGTGCAAGACGGTGGAGAAGTGCGTCGTCGCCCACCGCCGCTGCCTCATCGCGACCGAGGCCACGGACCATGACGAAGTAGTGGAGCCGACTGCCGGGCCACCGGCGATCGAGGGCAAACGGGCGGCGAACGCCCGGCGCCACTTCGCGGCGGTGCACGAGATGTACGACAAGGGCGTCGCCATCGAAGTGATCTCGAAGTCGCGGCGGATGGACCGCAAGACAGTCCGCAAATACGCCCACGCGAAGTCCGTCGAGGACCTACTTGCGCCACCGCGGCCGAGCCGACGGGCGCTGCAGCCCTGGGCCGAGTACCTCAATATGCGCTGGCAGGAGGGCTGCACCGACAGCGGACGCCTCTTCCGGGAGATCCAACAGCGCGGATATCGCGGCAGCAACCGCAGCGTCCGGCGCTGGCTCGAGCCCCTGCGGTCCACTGAAGCCCCAACGCCCAAGCGGTCCGAGACACCCACCGTCCGGCAGGTCGTCGGCTGGCTCACCCGCCACCCCGACAACCTCACCTCCGGCCAGCAGCTCCGCCTCAAGCGCATCCTTACCCGCTGCCCCGAACTCGCTGATCCCCGCAAGCACATCGGAGACTTCGCCACGATGATGACGAACCTCCACGGCCACCTGCTACCGCGCTGGATGGAAGCGGCGCAGGCCAGCAAGCTGCCGCCCCTGCGCAACTTCGCCAGCAACCTCAACAAGGACCTAGACGCCGTGACCGCTGGTCTGACCCTGCCCTACTCCAGCGGCATGGTCGAGGGGCACGTTAACCGGGTCAAATTCCTCAAACGCCAAGGCTACGGACGCGCCAACTTCGACCTCCTCCGACGCCGCATCCTCCTGACCCCGTAAGCCGATCACGTTGGGTGATCCCGAAATGTGGATCAGAGCCGCTACTTCCACGGTTCTGATCCACTTCCACTACATGGCCGTTGACAGGTTAACGGGCTTGTTTTCTTAACCAGTGCGTGGAGAGGTGCTTCTGGCGCGGTACTGACGGGAGCAGGACTCTGGTGCGGGCAGGTGGCAGAAGAACCTGCATACCTGCCCTGAAGGCTGATCTGTTCGAAATGTTCAGGTGCTGCCCGCTAGGAGCCGGCCATGCCAGAAACACCCAACGCCCCTATGAGCGCCGCCCCAGGGGCCTGGCCCCTGCTCGGGCATCTCCTGCCGCTGATGCATGACCCGCTGCAATTCCTGCGCTCGCTGCCCGCCCACGGCGACCTGGTGCGAGTGAGGGTCGGTCCTTTGACAGCGGTGGTCGTCTGTGACCCCGAGCTGACCCGCCAAGTGTTCGCGGACAGCCGCACTTTCGATAACGGAGGGCCGCTTTTCGATCGGCTGCGCGAGGTGTTGGGCAATAGCCTTGCCACCAGTCGGTACCACGATCACCGGCGGTTGCGGCGGCTGGTTCAGCCAGCCTTCCGACCCCCTTGCATGGCACGCTACGCGCCGACGATGACTGAGCAGGCTCTAGCGGTCATCGAGGAATGGCCCGAAGATGGGGCCATCGATGTGCTGGCCGAGATGTCCAGGATCACCACACGGATCTTGGTGGCGACGATGTTCGGCAGCTCGCTGTCGGACGCCGCCGTGGCCGCAGCCACGGCCGATGTTCACGACGTCGTCAAAGGCTTCAGCACGCGCGTACTTATGCCGCCGCCCCTGGATCGCCTGCCCACACCAGGCAACCTTCGTTACTGGCGGAGCCGCGGCCGGCTTCGCAAGACCCTGGCGGCGGTCATCAACGATCGCCGCGCCGACCGCACCGATCACGGTGATCTGCTGTCGATACTGCTGGCGGCTCACAGCCATGAGGGCGACAGCCCGGGGCTGTCCGACACCGAACTGCTCGACCTTGCCAGCACACTCTTCATCGCCGGTGTGGAGACTACTGCGACCTTTCTAGCGTGGGCGTTGCATCTGGTGGCCGGCCACCCTGAGGTGGAGCGGCGCCTGCACGCGGAGGTCGACACCGTTCTGGGCGAAAGGCCAGCCACTCATGACGACCTGCCACACTTGCCGCTGACCGGCCATATCATCACCGAGACGCTCCGGCTGTACTCCTTTGTCTTCACGACTCGTACGGTCACCGCTGCGGCCAGCCTCGGCGGGCACCTTCTCACCAGCGGCACCATCATCGTCCTCAGTCCCTACCTCATCCACCACCGGACCGGCCTATCCACAGATCCCCCGGGCTTCGACCCCGACCGCTGGAACACCCCCCCGCCCAGGAACGCCTTCATCCCCTTCGGGGCAGGCGCACACAAGTGCATCGGCGACACTTACGCCATGACCGGCGCCACCCTAACCCTGGCGACCATCGCCAGTAGACGGCGTCTGCATCCCGCACCAGGCACCCAGCTCACTGCCCGCCCCGGCGCCCTTATCCAACCGAAGGGGCTCCGTATGGTCGCCACATCCCGCCACCGCAATCCAGCATCTGACTCATCGAGGACTGGCTGATGATGTCCGGCACCCGGCCCGAGGAGCTGTTCATCCGGCCCAGCTTCTACTGCCCGCAGGGCACTCCACCACATCACCGACGCGGCCATCACGAGGCATCATGACAATGCAGAACGCAGGCATGCTGCCGCAGCCGGCGGTCACGGGGGCGAGAACCGTATGAGTGCCGCGGGTGAGGCCGATCGAAGCGCTATCTTTCGGGGCACCGTCCAGGCGTACCGGGACAGCCTGGCCCTGCTACCTGGGGGCCCGTATCGTCGCTACTGCGCATGGTTGCTTGATCACCCCTCTCTGTCGCGTCGTTGGCTCCGGCTGATTGCTCTTGAGGAACTCGTGAGTATGACCGGTGCCCTCCTGGACCGGATGCCCCTCGACCGGGACGAGCTGGACGCGCTGGGCGCTTACAGCACGTTCATGAGTGTGCATCAGATCTACGAGGTCGTCTCGGACAATCTGGCCATCGGACTGGCTGGCCCAGGACTAGCCTCCCGCGTAGGGCCGGTAGCGCAGGAGCGCGAGGAGATCCTGCGGTCGTTCAATCCAGCCGCTGCCGAGAGCCTGAGTGCGACGGACTGCCGGCTCGCGCAGGCCGCGTTCGCCGCGTGGGAGAGCCTGGCACGCGGGATTTCCGCATTCCGCAACAGCAATAACGAAGCCGAGCACCGAGCCCTTGCCGAAGCCTACGGGCGGGAGCACCCAGGCGAGGACCTGTCTGCGCTGGAGTTTTCGGTGGCGCCATGCCTGCTGGCGAACATCACCTCCGGGCTCTCCATGGCAGACGTTGTACGCGATCTGGCCACCTGGGATCTCTTCATCACCGGGCTCGCACGCCGCTACACGGCCGTGCAGCGACTGCTTACCGAGCGTCCCACGGAGGTGGAGGCCCTGCTAAGTATCGGAACGGACAGCATCATGGTCGTGTCTACCATCGCCTACTACACCGGGCTGATCAATGAAGTCGTTCGCCCCCTGCCCGGCTACCGCAAGGTGCTGGACGATGGAAGCGTTCAGCGCCTCCTGGCCGATGCGGCCCTGCTTGTACGACTGGTCAACGACGTGGGGACGCGGCTGCTGGAGCAGGCCCCGCAGGACCGGCGCCAGTTGGTCGCCAGGCTGCGCGCCTCGGCCGACGCAGCGCGTGCGGAAGATTTAGAGCAGGTCCTTTGGCAAGCGCAGGCGGCTGAGGGGGCGCTGCTGACGCGACTGAAGAAGGACGTCGGCTTCGGTGAATTCAACGTATGCCTCGATGGCATCCGCCACCTCCCGGCGCACGATGGTCTCGCTCACTTCGAAGACCGCCTCGACCGTGTCACTAGCCTCTACCAACGCACTCTCGGCTCCTTGGCTATGGGCGCCGCCGAACTACGGGCCCGGACCGGCTCTTCCCTCGTCGGCGGCCCGGCTCTGCGTTTCGTCCACTTTCACCAAGAGCTCTATCGCAAGACGTTCGACGACCAGATGGGCGACTATGCGGTCGCCCTCAACAGCCCCAGCCGAGGGGAGTGAGCCTGATGACCACCCACTGGCACAAGGAGGCGACTGAATCTCTGGGGAAGGCGTTCTCCAGCGCGGCCGCCGCCCTCACGGCGCAAGGTGCGCCCACCCGACACTACGTGGTACCTGACTGCCACGGATACGCGCCCATCACCGGTGGCGCGGCTGACGTGTGGTGCCTGGAGGTAGATTTCGGGGCGGCCCTGCGGCAACCTGGTGAATCGCTCGTCGGAGTGTTCCAGGCGTTCGATCCGGCACACCCCCATCTGGGATTCGCGTTTCTCGGGCAGCGCCGCGTCGACGGAACGCCCGTCAGTAACCACCGCCTGCCGCGCTGGCGCTACCGGCAGGACAATCTGTTCTGCTATACGTTCATGCCGACGGTCAACGACCTGCTCGCGCCGCTCGACCCCACGGGCAAGGGAAGCAGCCAAATTGTGGGCGTGTACCACGGAAGCATTACCGCACCGGACTACCTATCCGTCCCCAGGAAGGTGGCGACCCTGCGCAATGACGCTCGTCGCCAAGGGCAGCACGCCGTCGTCTGGGCCGACTTCAGGGCCCCCTTTTCGGAGGCCGCCGTGCGACTTGTCCGGCGCTCGCTCCAGGGCAGCTGGCCCATTCACCTGATCCCCCGCGCAGCCCAGGCTTCGCGCATCCGGGTTCCTACGAGGCTGCCCGACGGGACGATCGGTTACTTCGAAGATTTCTCGGCCTCACTGGACAAGGCCATCATCCTGGCACAGGACTACCTCGCCGGCCGGAAGGCAGCATGACGGGCCGTACCCACGCCGTTGTCGTGGGCGGGGGCATCGCCGGACTCTGCACTGCCGCCGTGCTGACTGGCCACTTCCCACGCGTGACGGTCGTCGAACGCGACCGGTTAAGCGAGCTAAGCACCGGCGCGGCACGCCGCGGCGTACCGCAGGGACCGCACGTGAGCCTGCTGGCACTCGCAGGGATGCAGCAGCTCGACGCACTGTTTCCCGGGATGGTGCGCGGATGCCTGGCCGACGGGGCCGTGGCCGCCGAGGCGGGCAGCCAAGTCCGCGCGACCTTTCACGGTCGCCGGTTACGTCAGGACCACGCCGGGCTCGACATCCTGCTCGCCTCGCGCCCGTTCCTCGAGGAGCGGATCCGAACCCGCGTCCTGCACCACCCGGCAGTCACCCTGCTGGAGGGCACGCACGTTTCGAGCCTCCTGGCCGGCCGCAGCCACTCTGGGCGGAGCGGGGTGTGCGGGGTGCGGATGCACTGCAGACAAGACGATGCCACCGGCCGGGAGCTGGCGGCCGACCTGGTGGTGGATGCCACCGGCCGAGGAGCCAGGAGCTGCGCCTGGCTAGAGCAGCTCGGCTACGAACGAGCCCCGGAACAGCGCATCCCAGCGGGGGTCACCTACGCCAGTCTCCACTTCGCCCTGCCCCCAGACATCCTTGGCACCGACCGGGCCGTAGTGATCGGAGCCACCCAACGACAGCCGCTGGGCATGACCTTCGTGGCCCAGGAGGCGGGTACCTGGGTGCTGTCACTGCAAAGCTACGCCAGTCGGCGCCAGCCCCAAGACACGGAGCAGTTCCTCGCCGCGGCCGCCTCGATCGCCCCCGACGACGTAATGCACCACCTGCGTGGAGCGAAGGCCCTCGACAAGGTCGCAGTCCACCGCTTCCCGAATGGAGTCCGCCGCCACTACCACCGGCTGAGCCGCTTTCCCACCGGCCTTCTGATAACGGGCGACGCGCTCTGCTCGATCAACCCCGTCTACGGCAGCGGGATGGCGATGGCGGTGGCCCAGGCCATCGAACTCGACGCCTGTCTCGGCCAGGCCGGCCCGCTCGCCCCCCGGTTCTTCCAGGCGGCCCACCGCACGACGCGCCAGTCGTGGTGGGTGGCGGCCTGCGCGGATTACAGCATCAACCAGGGAAACAGTACGTCACGCCTACTCGGCGCCTGCTTCCGCAGGACCATGGCGGCAGCTGCCCGAGACCCTGCCGTCGCGACCGCGGTCGTACAGCTGATCGGCCTGACCGCCTCACCACGCCGACTCGCCAGCCCCGGCATCCTCCGCCGGATCCTCGCTCCCGGGAGATGAATCGGTGAACCGAGCACCGAAAAGCCACAGCGCCGACAGCGCAGGACTCAGGCGGGCCCCGCACCGCGAGCCAGCCACCGCACTGGTGACCGGCGCAGCGAGCGGCATCGGCCGATACATTGCCCAGACCCTCGCTCTACGGGGTACGGGCGTCGTGGCGCTGGACATCGACGAACGCGGGCTTCGCGAGACAGCCGCAGCCTCACCACGCATCACCCCGATCCCCTGCGACGTAACCGACCCAGGTGGCGTCAGCGTCGCGGTCGGGCAGGCGGAGCAGCTCCTCGGCTCACTGGACCGTGTCGTGCACTGCGCAGGCATTGAGCTCGCTGGCCGCCTCCTAGACCAGCCGCTCGGCGACATTCACCGGGTGATGGACGTCAACTACTTCGGCACGGTGAACGTGGCACGGGCCACCATCCCGGCGATGGTCGCACGAGGGCGGGGTGAGATTGCCCTGATCGCCTCCATCGGAGGATGGGTCTTCGCCAGAGAGTCAGGTGCCTACAGCGCTTCCAAAGCTGCCATCATCGCCTTCAGCGAGGTCCTCGCCACCGAAACCCGGGCATCGGGCGTCCGCCTGGTGTGCGTATGCCCTGCCGTGGTCGAAACTCCCATGGTCGAGCGCATGCGGAAAACCAACCCACACCTGGTGGGCACTGCCCGAGGCAGCCACCCCAGTACCGTTCTGAAAGACCTCGAACGCGCGCTGGCCCAAGGGCGCCATTACGCTTTCCCCGGCCGCGGCGCGACCACGTTGTGGCTAGCACGACGTCACGCACCCCGGCTCGTAGACGCCCTTGTCCAGCGAACCATCCGAAAATCCACCTGAATGAATCGTTCCGACTTTCCTGCCGGTGGTTTGCTGGCCGGTGATCAGTCGGCCGCAGCTTGTGTGTCAGCGTAGTGTGCTGCCTCGTACTCGGTGGGGCTGATCATGCCCAGAGTGGAGTGCAGACGGCGGTTGTTGTACCAGTCCACCCACGACGCGGTGGCGTACTCGACGTCGGAGACGGTTCTCCAGGGGCCGTCGTGGAAGACCTTGGTGCGTATGCACTCAGCCTTGTAGAGACCGTTGATCGTCTCCATCAGCGCGTTGTCATAGGCGTCCCCGACGCTGCCGATCGAGGGTCTTATGCCCTGAATGTGCAGGTGTTCGGTGAATCGCACGCTCGTATATTGCGACCCGGCATCGCTGTGATGGATCAACTGGCCTCTCGGGACGGGGTTTCCTTCGTGGCCGCGGCGCCACAGCGCCATCCGCAGCGGCACGTCGACCAGCTCCACGTCTTTCCTGACGGAGGCGTGCCAGCTGACGATCTTCTGGGAGAAGCAGTCCACGATGAACGCCACGTAGGTGAACGACTGGTAGGTGCGGACGTAGGTGAAGTCGGTGATCCACTTCTGGTCCGGCGCCGGCGCGGTGAAGTCCCTGTCCAGCAGGTCCGGGGCCCGGGTATCGGCTGGGTTCGGGACGGGCGTTACCCCTTGATCGTGGACACCCTGATCATTGGATCGTGAAGATCCGAAGGACAGGAGTTCCCGTTGGGGACGTCGAAGTACTCGCCTGAGTTCCGGGCCGATGCCGTCGCGTTGTACCGGGCCAGCCCGGGGCGGACGTACGCGTCGGTGGCCAAGGATCTCGGGGTGAACCACGAGACGCTCCGCACCTGGGTGCGGGATGCCGAGCAGTCCGCCGTGCCCGGCGCGGTGGAGGCCAGCGCGTTGGAGAAGGAGAACAAGCGGCTGCGGGCCCAGGTGAAGGAGCTCGAGCTGGAACGCGAGGTCCTGCGGAGGGCCGCGAAGTATTTTGCGGGCGAGACCAGCTGGTGAGCCGTTTCCAGTTCGTTGCCGACCACCACGACGCCTTCGGCGTGAAGCGGCTGTGCCGGATCCTGGGGCTCTCCCGTTCCGGGTTTTACCGGCACCTGGCCGGCTCGGATGCACGGGCCGGGCGGGCACGTGCGGACGTCGAGCTCGCCGGGCGGATCACGTCGATCCACACCGAGTCCGACGGCACCTACGGGGCTCCGCGCGTCACCGCCGAGCTCCATAGCGCCGGGCTGCGGGTCAATCACAAGCGGGTGGAACGCGTCATGCGGAAGTTCGACATCGTCGGGCTGCACCTGCGCAAGAAGGTCCGCACCACGGTCCCCTCGGCCGATGCCGTCCCGGTGCCGGACCTGATCCAGCGGGACTTCACCGCCTCCGCGCCGAACAAGAAGTACGTCGGCGACATAACCTATCTCCCGGTCGGTGACGGCCAATTCCTCTATCTTGCAACGGTGTTGGACCTGCACTCCAAGCGTCTGGTGGGCTGGTCGATCGCCGACCACATGCGGACCGAACTGCTCACCGACGCCCTCAAGGCCGCTGCCGGCGCGCGGGGCGGGAACCTGCGCGGAGCGATCTTCCACAGCGACAACGGAGCCCAATACGCCTCCAAGGAGTTCGCCCAGGTCTGCAAGGACCTCGGCGTGATCCGATCACGCGGAGCCGTCGGCACCAGCGCGGACAACGCCGCCGCGGAGTCGTTCAACGCCAGCATGAAAAGGGAGACTCTCAAGGGCGCGAAACGCTGGCCCGGAGCCCGCGCCGCCCGCCTCGCGGTCTTCCGCTGGGTCACCCGCTACAACACCTGGCGACGGCACTCAGCCCTCGGCCAGCAGAGCCCGATCAACTACGAACAGCGATCAACTACGCTGGCCACCGCCGCATAACAACCGGTGTCCACGATCAAGGGTGAAGGCCCTACCTCTGCACGCTCTCCCTCCTCGGCCCCGGTGTGGGGCGGTGAATGACGAGAAGGAGACACGACGATGGCGACGATCCACTGCCACCCGGCAGACGGCCTGCGGCCGCCGGCCCCGCCGGGCGCCGAGCTGGACGTGGGCAAGCCCCGCACTGGTTGGGCAAGCCGAAGTGGACTCCTTGAGGGGGCACTTCGGGCCCTCCTTCGGTACCCACTTGGGTGCCTGGCACCCGGCAGGGCGGCAAACATGCAGGTCAGCACGCGAATCAGCGTGAGAAGCGCGCCGTCACGCCCCTCTTCTCCCCTCTTGTTGTCCGTATGGGAGGAGATCATCGGGTTCCAGGGGTGCCCGGCGCCCTCCCCGACCAGCCAGGTCCAGCTCACGGCGGCCCGGTGCAGCTGGTCGCGTATGGCGAAGGGGTGGAGCTGATGGCGGGCAAGCGGCTGACGAATCCGGCGGGGTCCTCGAACGACTTGCGGGGCGGTGTGTTGCGCGTGCTGGGGGTGTTGAAGGTGGCCACAGCCGACCAGATCCAGCGGATCGCCTCCCCGCACCTGACCTACCGGCACACGACGAAGGCGACGGCCTCCGAGCGGAAGACCGCCCGTACCGCCTCGCACGCGGGTGCACTTTCCGATCTGCGCAAGCACGGTCTCGCCGAGAACGGCGGCACCAGCCGGGCGGGGGAGTCGCTGCGCAACCTGACCACCAAGGGCCTGGAAGCCGCCTCCTACGAGCTCGGGCGCCCGCTGACGGAGATGGGCTCTACCGCCCGTGGCGCGGGCTCCAGCGGGGCCACACACCCCATGGCCGTCAACGAGACCGTCATCGCGATGCTCCGCCCCAAGCCCGACCTCCGGCTGCTCACCGCGGAGCCGGCCGAAGCCAAGGCGGCCGCGCAGGCCGCCGTCGACGCCCCGGCCGGTGTCGGCACGATCGCCTCGTACGCGACCGAGGTCCCGCTGCCCGCCACCGGCACCTGGGGCGCGCCGGGCAAGGGCGGCGCCCAGGCCGACATCGTGCTCACCGCCCCGCAGGACCAGATTCCGCTGTTGTTCATCGAGGTCGACAACTGCCACGAGACCGCCGAGGAGATCGCGGCAAAGCTGCTCAAGTACTCCAGGTTCTTCAAGCGACAGATCAAGGACACCGACGGCAAGGACAAGCCGATGTGGCGCACCCGCTGGATGGCCCGCGTCACGGAGCGAGGAGAGGCCCCGCACCCGCCCGTCCTGATCGTCTTCAACCACATCGGCGCCCGCGACCCCAACCGCACCCTCCCGCGGCTCCAGGAGCTGACCCACCCGCTGTGGGCGGGCGAGCCGGCCGACGGGTTCAGCAGCTACGACCGCAAGATCCCGATCATCGCGACCGGACTGCGCAACCTGCGCGAGCACGGCCCCAACAGCCCGGTCTTCCTCCGCTTCGGCCGCACCCACATGCAGCCCCTGCGCGACGCGATCGGCAACCCCCGCCGCGACGCCGTCCTCACCCGCCAAGCGGGGCGGGCGCGAGCACAGCAGGAGGAGTACCAGGAGCAGCTGCGCCGCGCGGCCGAGCAGAAGAGAGCCGAGCATGAGGCCGCCCGCCCTGCCTGCGCCAGCTGCGGGACGAAGTTCGACAACGACCGATGGCAGACCACCCGCCTCTCCCCGACGCCGGGCAACCGGTGGCACCCGACGCTGTGCGAGCCGTGCGAGGCCAAGACCGTCGCGGCCGCAGACCAGGCCGAACGCGACCGCGGGGAGGCGGAGGCCGCCGCGACCGCCGAGAAGGCCCGCGGCTGGCGCTCCCGCTTCCGCCCTGGGCAAGCCCTCCCGCTGAGAGCGTGGGCAAGCCTTAGGTGACCCTGGGCAAGCCTTCTCTGTCGGTGGCGGCTGGGACGCTGGGACGCATGGACAGGGATGAGGAGCTGCTGCGCGGCCGGGTCTACGGTACGGACCACGACGCCTTAGATCCGGGTCCGCCGGCTGGCCGGGACTATGCCGAGCTGGTCGGCGGGCCTGGACTTCGGCCGACCTACGACGGCGGGCCGGACTGGTATGCCCCTCCGGCCCACCGTGCTGTCCATGACTACCCCACATCTGAGAGTCGGCGAACGTCCGCGGATTGTCAGTACCTGCTGCTACGTTCCCCGCAAAGTTCAGATAGGGGCAGGGAGGGGCTTATGTCGCTGGGGGATGACATTCGGTCTGATGTGGACAAGCTGGTGAGTACGGCGTGGACCATCCGCAACGGTCAAGTGGTGCCGGGGACGGACGACATCAGGCTCTACACGAACGACGCGGTGAGGCTGGATGCCGTCTACCTATACGCGGACCTTCTAGGGTCGACGAAGCTCGCGCGGAACTTCCCCCAGGAGACTGCTGGCAAGGTGATCAGGGCTTCCCTGCGTGCAGCGTCCCTCATCATCACGGGGCAAGGCGGCGAGATTCGCAGCTACGACGGCGATCGTGTCATGGGGATCTTCATCGGAGACTCGAAGAACTCGAGCGCGGCGAAAGCGGCACTGCAGATCAGCTATGCGATGTCGCACATCGTTGAGCCTGCCCTGGATGCCGAACTTCCGTCCCTGAAGCAGGGTGGGTACCGCCCTCGCATGTGCGTCGGCATCGCATCTGGAAAAGCGTTCATCGCTCGCGCAGGCGTCCGGAAGCGCAGCGATCTCGTCTCGATCGGGCGGGCACCAAACGTAGCCGCCAAGCTCAGCGACATCCGTGAGCCAGGCACGTACAGGACGTACATCACCTCAGGCGTGTATGGAATGCTCCACACCAAATACAAGATCAGCAACGGTAAAGACATGTGGGTTCCCAAGACTGACGAAGTCGGCGGCGAGGTCATGACGATCTACCGCTCCACCTACTGGTGGAAGGTATGACTGCGCCCTCCGAGGCGGTGGACACCGCCTGGCGGATCCATGGTGCGCTCGGGGACTGGACGGCTCGGGTCGATGCCAAGGCGTCGTTCGCCCTCACGCTCGAATCCGCCGCGACAGCCGGGATCATCGCGCTGTCAGCGGACGATCGCCTGTTCGCCGATCTCCACGGCTGGGGCGCACGCGTTCCGCTGTGGATCGGCACGGTCATCATCCTGGTCGGCGGGTTCCTGGCCATGCTGGTGGTCGTGCCCCGGCTCCGCTCGTCGAAGGACCTCGAAGCGGAAGCACCCAACCACTTCATCTACTTCGGGCACCTCCGGCACCGCGAGGTCACGGAACTGGGGACGGCTCTGCAGCACACGGATGTCCTGCCGGTGCTCAGCCAGCAGCTCATCAAGATGAGCGAGATCGCCTGGCGCAAGCACCGCTACGTGCAGTGCTCCTTCGTCTGCTTCGGCGTGGGAGCGTTCATCGTGTTCATCGCGGGCGTCGTCGCCTGACTGCCCACAACGACGGGCCGCGTGGAATTCGTGCGGCCCGTCGACGTGGTCTTGAGGTTGACCGACTGAGGCGGTGCGCGGCTCACGCGAGTTCACGGTCGTCCAGCGGTACGTCCTCCGGTTCACTGTTAGCATCGGCTCGTGAGCGACCACGTCCTGTGGCTATGCCGTCTACGTAGCCGGAAAACTCCGAGGTTGCTCACCGCCGGGCCGCTTACGCTGAGTCTCGTGTCTGCACCGAAACTCCATCACTATGTGCCCCAGAGCTACCTGGCACGATTCGGGCGAGGCGACATGGTCAGGGTGAAGCGCCGGTGCCCGCCGAAGACGCACCTCGCCAACGTCAAGAACATCGCAGCCGAGACCGGCTTCTACACGATCACGGACGACAACGGCATGCCCTCCACGGCCATCGAGCACGAGCTCAGCGGCCTGGAAGGACAGGGGCTAGCCGCCCTGCGCCGAATAGACGAGACGGGCATGCCTCCGGCCGTCGGCACCGACGACCGCGAGCTCCTCTGCCTCTACCTGGCTGTGCAGTTTGCCAGGACCCCGCGGAAACGCACGGGCACACTCTTCGGGCGCAACGTCACCGCGTACGCGTACGCGAACGGTCGGGAGGTCGACCTGGCGCTGATGACTGAGTACCTCACACGCAAGCATCTCGGTCGCCCGCCACGGGCAGCTGAAGCCCAGGGTGCGTGGGACTACTACCACGGCATCCGAGCGATGATCGGCGGAAACGACCCCACCCACGACGAAGCGGTCACCGCGACGCTCAGCTCCGTCCGGGTGTGCATCCCGCAGTACCGTGCTCGACGCTGGCGGCTCGAGACCAGCCGCAAGCCGATCTTCCTCACCTCCGACTCACCCCTCGTACTCTGGCGCCCGGAAACTTCGGATGACGCCTACCGGGGGTTCGGCCTGGAGGGTGCTCACGAGATCAGGTTCCCGGTAAGCCCTACGGCCCAGCTCGTGCTCGTTCCCGGCCAAGGAACATCCGCCGAAGAGGTCAAGATCAGCCGAGTGATCAGCTGCAACCAGGACCTCGCGGACAGCTGCGAACAGGTCGTTGTCGGCCACCCGGAGCGGCCCACAGCACTCGACAGGGTCCAGCTCACCAAGCGCGGGCCCACGCTGCGCTTCAACACAGCCCCCGGTATCCAGAAGAACCCGGACGGCACGGAAGAGCCCATGGGCGACATCCTGCACATGTACACCACCCGTCGCTGAGACCCGAGTGGTGGTCCGGACTGGCCCACCACTGCGGGGGTCCAGACGGCGGAGCCGCCACCGTGCCACTCGATCGCGAGCCCTGGAACCTACTGACACTCGACTACGCCCAGCGCATTCCGATCGAGGAGAGCTGCTCCATACGCTCGGGGCTGAGCGTGGCGGCCCGGCGGCGTTGGTTGTCGACCCACGTCCCGAGCTTCAGCGTGATGTCCCGCTGCGCCTGGCCGTCGCCGAGGGTGATCGTCTCGACGTGCTTGCGCGGCACCGTCAGATGGCCTTCGCGCGCGAAGAACTGGGCCGCGGCGGCGTAGTGCATGGCCCACTTGTCTGCCTGGCTGGTGCGCGGCTTGGGCTTCTCGTCCTCGCTGGCGGGCTCGATGCCGAGGATCTGTTCGCACATCCACTGCTGGACCCCGGTGAGCTGGTCCCAGCCGTGCCGGACCGAGGTGACCCACCGGCCGAGGTCCTCCCCCTGGCGCACGACCTCGCCCGCCGCGGTGGGCAGCGCCTGGGCGGTATCCAGGTGCTGGCGGATGAGGTGGAAGCAGCGCTGCCACGTCACCGGCCACGCCGGGCACCAGGACGGGTCGATTTCCTCGAGTTGCTCGCGCCGCTCCCGCGTCATCGCCCCGGCCGACGACTCCACCGGCAGCCCCTCCGCCCGCCGCTGCTCGATGTCCTGTGCCTTCCGCGCAGCGACCCGGGCGTTCTTCAGCCAGATCCCCACGGGTGCGCCCTGGTAGGCGGCGTCCAGCGGCGCCAGGAGGTGCCCGTGCTCGGCGGCCCACCCGCGCGCGGCCGACAAGCCCTCTGCCCAGGCGACGTCGAAGTGGGACCAGACCATCCCGAGCTTCTCCAGCTGGGCGACGCGCTCCTGGTCCATGTCGCCGCGGCTGTAGAAGCGGCGGGCGTCGGCGGTCCACTGCCCGAGGGGGAAGTTCGCCAGCGAGGCCGGCCACCCCGCCTTCTCCGCGTCCTCGGCGGCCGGGACGCGGAACGTGAACGGGACGCGCAGGTCGCCGTGGGCGCGGGCGTAGATGACGGCGGCCTCGACCCCGCGCCGCCAGTGCTCGTGTTCCGGGTTGAGGACACGCAGGTTGATGAATGCGGCGAGCGCGGCCGGGTCGCGGGGCGTGGAGAACTTCAGCAGGGCCTTGGCGGGCGCGCTGACGCCCTCGGAACCGTTGCCGGTCCCGTTGCCGCTCTTGCCGCTGCCGTCCTCGCTGACGGGCTTGTAGCGGCTCGGGGCCTGCTGCTCCGCGAGGGTCTCCACGACGCGCGCGTCGTGGGCCCGGAGCGCTTCGAGGAGCTTGGCGAGCCCGCCGTACGCCCGGCTGGTGAGCATGTTGTCCGCCGTCTCGCCGGGGCCGAGCAGGATCGGCACTACCAGTGAGGCGACCTTGCCCTCGTCGGGCTGCATTCGCAGGGCTCGGCCCACGGCCTGGACGAGGTCGGGCATGGAGCCGCGGACATCCGCCCAGTAGACGGAGTCGCAGTTCTTGGTGTCGACGCCCTCGCCCAGCACCTTCACGGAGCCGAGGTAGCCCTTCTCCACGACGGTGCCGTCCGTGGCGATCCCCTTGGCGAACTCGGCGAGGACCCGGCGGCGGTGGAGCGGCTTGTGCTCACCGCACAGCCAGTCCGCCCAGATCGTGGCCGGGTACAGCTCGCGGTCGCTGGCGTGCAGCTGCTCGGCGACGTCGGGAAGGCCGGCCGCGAACGCCTCCGCCTCCTTCACCACATGGTGGAAGACCAGCGTCCTGCGGAAGCCCTCCTCCGCCGACGCCTTCACCAGCGCGGTCTGCAGAGCGGCGAGCCGCGCTCCGCGGACCTCGGCCGAGCTGCTCTCCGCGCCCAGGAGCTGGAGCGTCGTGTCGGTCACGTCCACGCAGACGACCTGGTAGGGGGCACAGATGCCCCGGTCGATGGCCTCCGAGAGCGACAAGGTGAAGCACCTGCTGCCGAACGGGCCGTCCGGGTCGTCGTCCATGCTCGCGACCAGCTCGCCCGGCGAGCCGGCCTCGTCCTCGTCCCCGAGCTGCCACAGCCGGGGCGTGGCCGTCATGTACAGCCGGCGCAGCGAGGGGATGCGGGTGTTGTCGTGGACGACCGCCCAGGGCTTCCCGATCCGGCCCGAAACGCGGTGGGCCTCGTCCACGACGATGAGGTCCCAAGCCGCCAAGCCCCCGGCGTGCGCCCGCTCCAGCGTGCCCAGGCCGAGGGAGGCGTACGTGGCGTAGACGGTGACCTTCTCCAGGCCCCGCGTCCACTCCACCAGCTCGTCCACGTCCGTGGTGTTGGGGAAGGACACCTCCTCACCCCGCAGCGAGGACACCCCGATCATCGGGCCCCGGCGGCCGCCCTCGCGCCACGCGGCCTCGGTCTGGGCGAGCAGGTCCAGCGAGGGCACGAGCACCAGCACACGGCCCGCGTGGAGCTCCTCCGCGCTGCGGACCGCGACCCGGGTCTTCCCGGACCCGGTCGCCATGATCACTTGCGTTCGAAGCCCTCGTTCGGGCAGAAATGATCTTGCAGGCAATTCGAGGGCAGTCAGGACCGCATCAATGGCTTCTCGCTGGGTGGTCTCGCGGTGATCAGTTCGGCTTGTGGTCGACATATCCGCCTGCCTCCTCCTGGGTGCCGTCCGATTGATCCGAGCGGCGAAGAACGGGAAACCTGCACGTAGATTGGGTGCGAGGGGTTACGATTGGACTGACACGGTGCCTGGTTGACTTGACTCGCCGGAGCATCAGCGAGGCCGTACAACGGATCTCAATAAGCTTTCGAAGCCCTCCGAGTCAGTGCGCTCTGAGTCCAGAGTCTATCTCCACACTCAAAAAGACGCACACGGATTGTCGAGATCCCTCCTAACGTGGCGTGAAGCTGTTAGTCTGGCCTTATTGAAGCCAGGCAAGGCTCCTGACGGCCCCTCAATCCGCCCCTCTCCTCTGTAAGGCGGGCCCCCGTATTCCCGCTCCTTCCCCGAGGGCCCGTCACCCCCTCTCCCCTTGCCGCCGCTTGCACCTCACCCCCGTCCGGCCTGATGGCTGGTCTACTGCCTGCCTGGTCTAGGCCCGTGCGGAGCGCGGGCGGTGGCTGGAGCGGAGCGGAGGCCACGGGTCGGCCGGAGGCCGGCCCCTGGGGGGCCGAAGGCGCCCCGGCTTCACTGCGGTTGGCGGGTTCGCGGAGCGGGCCGGTGAACGGAGTGAACCGCGTCCGCTCACGCGGAGCGGGAGCGGAGGGAGGGGCGGAGCCCCGACCGCTCGCTGTCCAGGGCGGAGCCCTGGTGGACCC
>NZ_JBSGZI010000091.1:0-33327 GCF_053610945.1 Streptomyces sp. NPDC054849 | reverse complement strand
ACTCACGGCAGTACCGCCGGCCCACCCCACCAGAGCCCACGACCCAGATCATCCAGCCAGCCAGACCCCAAAACCAGCCTTCAAAAACAACCACTTACGGAACGGGTCGATCGTGCGGGCGCACTGGCGGAACCCCGCCGGTTCCAGCAAGCAGGTCGGCCTGCTCGTCATGTTCGTGCTGGCGATGTTCGTTCTTGGCAGCAAGCCGATAGGCGGCGCTGCCCCGGTGGAGCAGGTGCCGGGGCCGCAGTCGACGGTGTATCCGATCAAGTGGCCCGGGTGGGACACGCCGGTCGTGGTGCCGACGCCGACGGTCTCGTATCCGATCGTCTTCCCCACCCCGGGGAGCACCCCGTGAGCCGGCGCCCGCCCGTACGGCGTTCGAGCCGCGGCCGGCGTCCCCGCAGGCGTCAGAACGCGGACCTGGAGAAGCTCGGGCTGTTCGCCCTGGTGGGCGTGGTGGTACTCAGTGTGGTGGTGGGCATGCTGCAGTGGCTGGCCGCGCATCCCTGGGTGGTGGTGCTCATGCTCCTGGCGGTGGCGGCCGCGGGCGGGGGGTGGGTGTGGCGGCGGAGGGAGGCAGCGCAGTGGGAGCGGGTGCGCTCCCAAGGTCTGCGCTACGCGGTCGAGCAGCTCGACCGGCTGCACCACCGGCAGTTCGAGTTCGCCGTGCGGGACCTGATGCACCGCGACGGCTGCTCGGATGCCCTCCAGGTCGGCGGCCGCGGCGACAACGGTGCGGATGTGAAAGCCACCGATCCGTACGGCCGGCGCTGGGTGATCCAGTGCAAGCATCGCAAGGCTGGCTGGTCAGGGAAGCCTGTCGGCACCCCCGACCTCCACGTCCTCAACGGCACCGGCCGACAGGTCCACGGAGGTGACGTGCTGGTCATGCTCACCAACGGCCGCATCACCAGCAACGCCGTCACTTTCGCCAAGTCACAGCGCCTGCACCTGGTCGACCGCCACCTCCTCGCCCAGTGGGCCGCCGGCTCCCGCCCCCTGTGGGAACTCCTCCGCGCCGTACCCCCACCCCGCAAACCGACCCCGCTGTCCTGAGGCCCCCGGCAACGGCCCCCGGGCTGCAGCAGCCCGGTGAAGGGGCGAGCCCTCTTCGGCGCTACGCAACCACCGGCCACGGCCGCACCCGCCGCCGCGGGCCTGACTGCCGCTGTCGCGCAGCCGGCGCCCGCGGCCAGGCGACATCGCACCGCCCTGCAGTCCCACATCGGCGGAAAGGGGCGGCCACGTCCCCGCCGCCGGTGTTGTGCTGCGGGGCTGGTGAGGCCAGTGGGGCCCCAGATGCTGGTCAGGGTAGTCGGAGCGTTCCCAGGCCGGGCGGCTGGCTCAAACCCGTTTTCGGCGTCGCTCGATGGGCCGCTTTCGGGGGGATGCCTGTGCGTGGGCGGGCCGGTCGGGGCAGCCTGGACGTCGCGGACCGGCCTGCCGGCCGGCCCGACCGCGCGCCACGAGGAGGGGATGGTCGTCATGGACAGGGTGCTACAGGCGATGGGAGCCGCGCACGAGGGATCGGTGGGGGTGTTGCTGGCCGACGGCAGCGAGCCGGGCCCGGTCTACTTCGACGTCGGCAGCGGTCCGTCCATGCCGTCATCGACCGAGTGGCACGCCTATGACGGCCGGTTCGGCCGGCCCCGGGCCGCCCTCCTGCGGGGCAGCTGCTCGTGCGGTTGGCGGGGCATGGCCGAGTACCCCCTCCACTGGACCACCCTCCCCAAGGACAGGCCGCTGTACGGGGCGGACGTCGACCTGTCCGGGCCGATCAAGGACTACGACGCGCATCTGTCGGTGATCCGGGACGCGGCCGTCCAACTCCCGGCGGAACTCACCGGTCTCCTCACCGAACTCGTCCGCCGGCTCAATGGCCTGGCCATCGAGGAGCCGCTCGTCGCATTGAAGGCCCTGGCCGACCTGCGGTACATGATCGCCCAGGTGGGCCAGGACGCGGCTGGCGAGGTCGTCGCCGGGGAGGTCCCGCTCGAGCAGGTGGCGACCGCGCTGGGCACCAACGAGACCGCGGCCCGCGGCTACCTCCACAGCTACCTCCATCCCTGACCGCGCCACGCCCCACCCGGCCCGGCACCGGGGAGCCACTCCAGTTCCCGTACGCCGCAGCACTCGGCTGTCTGGAGTTCCGTTTCTTCGGTGAAACGTCGCGACCGCCCGGGTGATGGGCGCACTGTTCCTCTCCTGCGAGGCCGGGTTGTCCGGCTACAACCGGATTCGTGATCAAGAAGCTGCTTCAGCGGGCCGTGCCCGCGCTCACGCTGTCCGTCCTACCCCTGCTCGCCACCGCCACGCCAGCCCATGCCGCCGAAGGCAAGGGGGCCTTCACCTCCACCCTGACCATCTCCGCCGTACGCGAGAGGGCGTCGCTCTTCGACGGGATCGACCGGATCCGCGCCGCCGCTGAGTCCGCGACGGATACACCCGCACCGGGTTCCGGCACTGGAACGCCGGCCGCCTGCCCGACGACGGCTGCAACACCCGCGCCGAGGTCCTCCTGGAAGAAGCCGTCGAGCAGCCCGCGATCGCGGCCCCCGGCTGCAAGCTCACCAGAGGCAGGTGGTTCTCCCCGTACGACGACACCTGGGTCACCACGGCCTCCGGCCTCGATGTAGACCACCTCGTCCCGCTCGCCGAAAGCTGGGACTCCGGGGCCTCGGCGTGGACGGCGAAGCGCCGCGAGGCCTATGCCAACGATTTCAGAAGTGGATCACTCATGTGATCTTCTCTCCAGAGGAGGTCCTGCCATGGGTCCACGGAGGCCGCGACCGGGACCACCTTCCGCTGTGGGATGTTCGGCGAATGTCCCGTCGTCTACTACTGACAGAAGGAGCGGATCGGCTGTGATCACGGATGACGTCCTCGCGCGCATGCTCGAAACGGTTCCCGAGACGAGGCCCTTCCTGGAGGAGAAGTACGAGCTCGGACCGGGTGAGGCGCTGCCGACCTCGGACGGCGAGCTGGACCTCTACGTGATCCTGCTCGATGGGTTGGTCAGGCCCGTCCTCCAGCCGGCCCTGGCGGCGCCGGAGCGGGAGGAGGACCTGCTGCGCAGGTGCTTCGGGTTCGTCGAGGAGGTCTACGCGTTCGACACCGAGCTCACCCGCGGCGCGGTGTACTTCCAGGTCCTGGAGAGCCTCCTCGACGCCCGGGAGTACCTGGTCAACGCGATCCCCTTCCTGCGGGGAAACATCAGGGAGCCCGTCTCCAAGATGCTCAGGACCTATGAGGTCGAGGGGTACGAGGACGGCCTGCCGCCCCTCTAGGTGTGTTGTCCCGGGACGTTGAGGACACGCGTGCCGGGTTCTGAAACTGCGGGGACCGAGACCGCGTCACACGGGGTTGCCGCCGGGGTGGTCATGGATCCAGGCCAGACCGCCGAGGTCGAGGCAGCACCTGGCCCGGGTCACTGCAACGTAGGACAAGCGTGCCTCTGCATTGTCGATTGGGCCGGGCACGGGGCGGCCCTGGGCGTCGGGTTCCTCGGCGTCCTTGGGCGGCCTGAAGTCGTTGCCGATCTGGACCGTTGGCCATTCACGGCCTTTGGCCTTGTGGGCTGTGGACACGGTGACCTGTGCGTGTTGTTCGTCGACGAGTTGGCTGACTGCGGCGAGGAGAGCGTCGGGGGTGTGGGTGTCGATCAGGTCGACGAAGGGCTGGAGGTCGGCGCCGGCCGGGTCGTAGGCGGCGTAGTCCTGGAGTTCGCCCCAGGAGGAGAAGAGGAGGAGTTCAGGGTGGCTGGGGGGACGGCCGTTCTTGAGGTCTCGGGCGGCGAGCGCGAGGCTGCGCAGGCTTTCCCCTCCGCCGGTGAGGGCGACGCGGCGGCTGGCCTGGAGGTGGGTGAGCACCTGGGTCATGGCGCCGATGTTGGTTCGGCACAGGACGGCGTCGGGGGTGTCGACGGTGTCGAGCCTGGTGGGGATTGTTTCCGTGCCCTGGAGGCGGATGGGTGCGCCGGCGAGGGCGAGCCATCGGTTGGCTTCGCGGGCGAGGTGCGGGCCGAAGCGGAAGGACTGCGTCAGGGCCAGGGGGGTGCCGTCGAAGCGGGTCATGACGTCGGTGGCGCCGCGCCAGCCGTAGATGGCCTGGGCGGAGTCTCCGACCATGACGAGCTGGGCGTGTCCGCGCTGTGCGGTGAAGACCTGCTCGACGACGGGGTTGGTGTCCTGAGCCTCGTCCAGGAGGAGAAAGTCGGCGTCGATCTTCGGCTCGGACAGGGCCCACATCTTCAGGTAGTGGTCGTGTTCGAAGCGGACGACGCCTTGTTCGGGGTGCTGCAGGTCCTTCCAGGCTTTGCGGGCGAACGGGAGTACGGCGGCGGCGAGTTGTTTGTGCTGGTCTGCGTTGCCGAGGCCGCGCAGGTGCGGAATGTGCCGGCTGGTGATGGCGGGGTCTGCTGAGTAGCAGAATCTGGTGAGGGTCTTCAGGACGGTGTGGGAGAGGACCTTGACCGATAGGTCGTTGTCTCCGATACGGACGGGTTTGGTGATCCCGAGGGCTTGTCCGGTCTTCCAGCTGGGCTGGCGGGCGCTGCCCAGGCGGAACCGGTAGCGGTGGCCGACTGCGGCGTAGGCGAGGGAGTGTGCGGTCTTGCAGGTGACGTGGGCTGGGAAGCGGCTGGCTGCATCGAGGGCGATGGCTTTGTTGAAGGCGAGGTAGCGGCCGCGGCTTTTGGTGGCTGTGGCGAGCAGGGCAAGGGTGGTGGTCTTGCCGGTGCCGGCCCCCGCCTGGAGGACCATGTGGTCACCGGAGCGGAAGCGGTCGGCGGCGTGTGCCTGTTCGTCGGTGGGGTTCAGCACGTGGTCGCTCCGAGCGTGGGCGGGTGTGTCGAGTTGGGCCGGGGGCAGTCAGGGGGCAGCCGCCAACGGCGTTTCGGTGCAGAGAAGCGGTCGGATCGGCATGGCGTCCGCACGGGGGCGGCGGTTCTTTGGCTGGGTGGACCGCCGGGGAGTCTCGCCGCTCGTCGGGGCATTACCCGTGGCGGCCGTTGCTCTGTTGCCTTGGGTGTCCTGAGGGCAGGCTGGCGAGGGGGCGCGGTCCCCGGCTGCCCGGGGCGCTCACGGGTGCCCTCGAGTTCGGTTCTGAACGCCGGCGGGGAGCCGGGTGGCGATGTGGTGGCGGTGGAGCAGAGGATCGAAGATCTCCCAGTCTGCCAGGGTCACATCTGCCGCTCCGGGTGCCAGCGCGTGCAGGGGGCAGCGTTGGGTGTGCCAGCGCTCCTGCTCTTCGTGGGACAGGTGCCCGAGGTCGTAGACGGCGATCTCGTCTGCTGACAAGACACGTGGGTGACGGTCTGGCGTTGCGGAAGTAAGCCGCCAGATGCCGTGAGAGGCCCCGCTGACGAGGACGGGGTTGAGGCAGCGGGTGCGTCTGCGGGTCTGGGCGACGCATTGGATGTCTTCGACGGGCCGGGCGGCGAGGTAGCGGCCGCGGAGCATGTCCACGACCGGTCTGGCGGGCCGGCACGGCAGCGCCGTGTCCGGGCTACCGAGGGGGGCCTGTGGCGCGGGCGGGGCGAAGGATCCGGTGTTGAGGAGGTGTCTGGTCTGCAGGGCGAGGCGCCGTCGCACACTGGCGAGCTGGCGTGTCAGCGATTCGGGGGCGTCGCGTGCGGGGCACAGGGTGGGGTGGTCGATGCGGCACCAGCGGCTTCCGTCGTCTGCCGGGTAGGCGATGCCTGATCCGATGTGCCAGCGGTGGATTTCGGGCACGACTGCGGTGGGCAGTTCGTGCGGGTGGAGGCTGACGGGTTGGTGGTGGTCAATGCGGGTGTACCAGTGGACTGGGTTGCCGCAGTGGGCGCACCGGCCGCTCTGGGCGGTGCAGAGCAGGCGGCTGGGGCTGTCCGTGGCAACGCGCAGGGCGCGGCGGCGGGGCGGGACTGGGCTGCTGTTCCGGCGGCGGCTCGTGGAGGGCTGGGTGTGGCGCATGGCCGTGAAGGTTCCAGTCGACGCGCCGTGCGTGTGGTGTCCGCGCCGGTCCTGTCCCCCGACCGGCTCAATCCATGCGGGCGCACTGTCGGCTTTCGAGCGCCCATTCCCGTGCCGTCACCGGATCGGGTGGTCTGGCGGAGCGAGGAGTCCGGCCTATTCCTTCCCGCAGCCCGGTGGCGTGTGGCCGTCGCAGAGGGCGGCGAAGAGGCCGCCGAGGGGGACGTCGAAGGCGTGGCCGAGGGCGTGCCAGCTCGGCAGCGATCCGATGGTGCGACCCTGCTCGATTTCGATGAGGGTGCGCCTGGACAGGCCAGTCCGGCTGGCCAGTTCGTCGTAGGTCCAGCCGCGTTCGCCCCGAAGGCGCGCGAGTTCTAGGCGCAGCGCGTCGAGGTTGGGTTCGGGCGGCAAGATCGTCACTCCACCATCGGACGGTGCAGGACCCTGCCCTGTCAGTGCAGACCTCTGCCCTATTTCCGCAGGTGGCGGCGATCTCGCATGGGGCAGAGGTCTGCACTACGGTGCGGCCGTCGCCCCGACTCCCCGGCAGGCGGCCCGTCCCCGGCTCCGGCTGGACGGTCGAGGAGGAAGGCCGGCCCGATGAGGCTCTGCACGCCCCACCTGACGGTGCGGCGCACCTGGACCGTGGAACTGCGTCCGCAGCCCCGCGGTCCTCAACTCGCCTGCCCCCAGTGCGGCCCCACGGCCGCGCGTGTGAAAGACGCGACAGCCCGCTCGGCCGTACTCGCCCACCTGGCCGGGCATGCAAGGCTCGCCGCCTTGCCCCGGCACCTGCGGACCTGCCAGTGCCATGAACGCGGCTGCCAGTGGCACCCCCGCCATCGCGGCTGCGCCGGCCCCGTCGTGCTGGTCCTGACCCGCGAACAGGGAGGGCGCCTGTGGCGACTCACCGACGCCTGCACCAACTGCGCCGCGGCCACCCACGACGCCGCCATCGTCCCCGAGACACCGGTCGACGCCTCGCCTGTACGGAGCAGACGACACCACTCCCCCGCGCCACCCGGCCTCAGCCCCCGGGAGCGGATCCGCGACATGCTCTCGTACCTCGCCGCCGCACTCCCGCCGTCCGTCGGCCCGCAGGCCCGCCTGCTCGCTCTGCAGTGTGCGCTGCGCGCGGACCGGTACGGGCGCGTGCGAATGCCCGGCGGTTTCCTCCGCGGCATGCTCCTGGCCGGTCGGAACTCCGGGGCGTGGCATGAGCTAGAGCAGGTCCGCTGGCTGCACTACACGCGGGGCTCTTCGGGTGGCCTTCAGGCGCAGTTGTTGGACGCGACGGTCCTCACCCAGGCGTCGGGGCGCGCCCTGCGCGCGCAGGCAGCCGGTCTGGCTCTGTGTGCGGCCTACTCCCCCGCCACCCGCGCCCAGCCAGCCGCGGTGCGGCTGACCGCCGTCGCCCTGACCGCGCATCTCTCCCCCGGCGGCACCTGCGGAAGTGCCGACCTCGCGGACTTCGCCCGTGTCTGCGCTTTGGCCGAGGAACAACTCACGGCGGCCCTGGAGCGCCTGGGCAACACTGGTGTTCTGTCCTCCTGGTCGCTTGAGCTCTCGACAGGAGAGCTGCACTGGCGGACGGCCGGCTCCGCTGCGCAAGTACCGCTGGCCGGGGGAGGCAGTGGCGGAGCAGCCTGAGCCCGATCGAGCAGCTGCGGACACTTGTATGAAGGGTGCAGGAAAGCGGCTCCTAGCGGCATGCCCGCAGCCTGCTAGCGCGCGGACATGGTCGTCGAGCATGGGTCCGCCCGGGCAGCTGCTACACGCGTGCTCAGGTGTACGGGTGGAGCACCGTGAACAAGGGCTCGGCGAGTACCGGGCACGGAGGGGGTGCTGCTGCCGCGCGCCTCTTCGGTCGGGCCGCCGTGTTCGCCGAGAGGTGGTGGTTATGGGAGGCGGAGTTGTAGTGGACCCAGGGTCAGCGGGCTTGGGCCCGTGTCTCGGGTCGAGGCGGCCGGAACGCAGCCAGTCTGATAAACCGATTTGGTGATCAAGGTACGGTTTCCCTTTTGAGTGTGTATCAGCGGGAGGGGACGCAGTTCATGGGGCTGGTCGCAGAGATTGCCGCGTACCGGGACGGGAGGGCGGATCCGGGGCGCCTGGTGGGTGAGTTTCGCCGGGCCCTGCGCCTGCTCCCGCTCACCGACCGAGGGCAGGGCGGTTTGATGTCGGCTGTCTCCGGTGGGATCCGTTGGCTGTACGCGTGCACGGATGAGGAGGCCCTGTCCCGGCTCGCTCAGGCCCGTGGGGAAGCCGGCCGGGAATGGCCGTATCTCGCCATTCTCGGCGCGCGCCTGGTCGACGAGGTGATTCCTGCGGTCGGCGGCCCCGCGGGTGTGGCGGTGAACGTGGCCGACGAGGACGGGTCCATGCTGTTCCCCCCGATGGCCGGCATCGTCCCCGATACGTGTGCCGTAGATGTCGAGCTGGATGCCAACGGTGGCCGTGGGGAGGTGGCCTGATGGCGGGTGACGGTGACCTTGAGGTGGCCCCGAGTGCGGTCGCCGCGATCCAGAGCGGTCTGCGGGCTGCGATCGCTGAGTTGCGCGAGGCCGGGGATGCGGCTGGCGCCTCCCAGGGTGCCGGGTTCAGTGAGTTGTCGATGACGGGTATGGAGACAGGTCATGCCCGACTGGCCACCAACTTCGAGGATTTCTGCGAGCGGTGGGAGTGGGGTGTGCGCGCTCTGATCCAAGACGCGTCGACGCTGGCGGGGAATCTGGGGATCGCGGCGGGGACGGTGTGGGAGGAAGACCAGTACATCCAGGGCTCGTTCAAGGTGGCGGCGAATGCGGCATGGGGCAACCCGCACGCCAGCGAGGACGATATCGAAGGGAAGGCCTGGGGTGACATCTTCCGGGCCGACGTCTACAAGCCGGACTTCAGCACGGGGTCTTTCGACAAGAGCCGCGAGGACATCGCAAAGACCTGGTCGGACACCAAGGACACGGTGACGTCGACGGGGAGGGTCCAGTCGCTGAAGGATCTACTGGACCAAGCCGATGGCAACGGGGGTGGAAACTGATGGGGTTGCGGGACTTTGTTCCGGACTCGGCGGAGGACTGGGTCGAGGACCGGGCCGAGGATGTCGGCGACCTCGTCGAGTGGGGCGGCGGCAAGGTGGCCGACGCGGCGGACAAGGTCGGCTTGGACGATGCAGGCGACTGGGTCCGTGACAAGAGCCGTTCTGCCGCGAACCAGCTCGGCGCGGAGGTCGCCGAGCTGGAACTGGGCCAGACGGACGATCCGAAGAAGCTGGTGTACGGCAGCGTCTCCAAGATCCGCGAGCAGGTCTCTCACCTGAACGACTTCAAGAAGTCTTTCGATCAGGTCGGCAACGGCCTCAAGGGCGTGGGTGAGCCCGAAGGGTTGAAGGGCAAGTCGGCGGATGCTTTCCGGCAGGCCGTGGCCAAGGAACCCCCGCGCTGGTTCAAGGCAGCCGACGCCTTCGGTAAGGCTGCTGACGCCCTGGGCCGGTTCGCGGAAACCGTGGAGTGGGCGCAGGGCAAGGCCAAGGAGGCCCTGGAGGAGTACAACAAGGCGGTGCGGGCGTCCCAGGACGCCTACGACGCGCACAAGAAGCTCGTCGATACCTACAGAGAGGCTGTGGCCGCGAGGAAGGATCACCTGCCGCCCAGGCCGTCGGAGCACTACGACGACCCGGGCAAGGTGATGGCGATGGCCGCTCAGGAGAAGCTCGCCGACGCCCGCAAGCAGCGTGATGAGCAAGGCGAAACGGCCGCGGCAGCCGTCCTCGCGGCCCGGGACGCCGCCCCGCCCAAGCCCTCGTACACCGAGCAGCTCGGCGATGGCCTCGATTACCTCGATCTGGCCTCCACCCACCTGGTGGGCGGCGTCGTGAAGGGCACCGCCGGCCTCGTCAACTTCGGCCGCGCGCTCAATCCGCTGGATCCGTACAACCTGACCCACCCCGCCGAATTCGTGACGAACCTCAACTCCGTGGCGTCCGGCCTGGTGACTGCGGTCAACGACCCCTGGGGTACGGGCAAGCAGATGCTCAACGAGTTCATGAAGGACCCTTCGGAGAGCCTTGGAAAACTCATCCCCGAGCTCATCGGCTCCAAGGGCATGGGACCCCTCAAGAAGCTCTCGGTTCCCTTGAAGAACAAGACCTGCAAGGGTGACCCAATCGATGTCGCCACTGGTGAGATGGTCCTGCAGCACACCGATCTCTCGCTTCCCGGTGTACTGCCTCTGGTCATCGTCCGCACGCACGTGTCGGGTTACCGGTTCGGGCAATGGTTCGGTCGCAGTTGGGCTTCCACCTTCGACGAACGCGTCGAAGTGAACCCGATCGGCGCGGGTGCGATATGGGCCCGCGAGGATGGATCGCTGCTTGTCTACCCCCGCCTGCCTGAACCTGCCGGCGATCCAGTGCTGCCTCTGGAGGGACCGCGCCTTCCCCTCATACATGACGGAGAGGCCTTCGGGGAAACCACGTACTCCATATCCGACCCCCGCACCGGACTGATCCGTTCGTTCACAGGCAGCCCTTACAACGCATCGAGTGCGTACTGGCTGGCGGGTATCGAGGACCGTCACGGCAGCAGCATCACGATCTCCCGCAGTCCTGCCGGAGCCCCCAGGACCGTCTCCCACAGCGGCGGCTACACCGTCGAAGCTGACGTCCAGCAGGAACGGGTGCGCGCACTGCGTTTGCGGACGCCTGAGGGGCCGGCGGAGGTGCGCAGGTACGGATTCGACGACCGGGGCAACCTCGACGCTGTGTTCAACAGCTCGGGGCTGGCTCTGCGACTGGCCTATGACGAGCACGGCCGGATCACTTCCTGGACGGACCGCAACAACTCCACGTTCGGATACGTGTACGACGAGGACGGACGGGTGCTGCAGACCGTCGGGCCGCAGGGCTTCTTGTCCTCGACCCTCTCCTACGGCGCGGTCCAGGAGGAGACTGCTCACTCCATCACCCGTTACACCGACTCCACCGGGTCCACCACAACCTTCCACATCAACGACCGTCTGCAGATCGTGGCGGAGACCGACCCTCTCGGACACACCACGCACTTCGAAGCCGATGCCCACAACCGGCTCGTGGCTGTCACCGACGCGCTCGGACACACCACCCGCTTGGAACGCAACGACGATGGTGACGTGGTCGCCATGGTGTCGCCTGACGGAGTGCGTACGGCCGCTTCCTACGACGGGTACCGGCGACCCACGGAGATCACAGAACGCGGGGGGATCCGGCACAGCTATACCTACGACTCGGACGGCAGCATCACCGCCACCGACCCCACCGGCGACCGTATCCGCAGATCCTTCGACAACAACGGTGCCGTGAAGGAGATCGTCGGCCCAACGGGACTGGCGACCCGCGTCGTCAACAACCCGGCAGGCCTGCCCGTGGAGGTCACCGCACCGGACGGTGCGACGGCGTCGTACATCCGGGACGCCTTCGGACGGATCAGTCATGTGACCGACGCCCTGGGCGGCACCCTCACCCAGCAGTGGACCCCTGAAGGCCGCCTGTCCTGGCGCACACTGCCCGACGGGACCCGGGAAGAGTGGACGTGGGACGGTGAGGGGAACCTGCTGACCCACACCGACCGCATGGGCCGCACCAGCCACCACACGGTCACCCACTTCGACCGTGCCGCCACCACGACAAGCCAGGACGGCGGCAGCTACCAATACACCCACGACACCGAGCTACGGCTGACAAAGGTCACCAACGGCGAAGGGTACGAGTGGACGTACACCTATGACCCCGCAGGTCGACTCGTGGCCGAGACCGACTTCGACGGCCGCACGATCACCTACGAGCACGACGCCGTCGGCCGCCTGACCCGTCGGACCAACGCGGCCGGCCAGAGCCTGACCTTCGAGCGGGACGCATTGGGCCGCGTCACACGCCTCATCCACGACGACGGGGCCGCCTCCGTCTTCTCGTTCGGTCCGCAAGGCCACGTCACCCGCATCATCAATGATCACGCCGACATCACCCTGGCGTATGACGCCACCGGGCGGATTCTGGCCGAGACCGTCAACGGCCGCACGAGCACTTTCGGATACGACGCCCAGGGGCGGCGCTCCTACCGCCGCACACCCTCCGGTGCGGTCAGCCGTCTTGTCTTCGACGCAACCGGTCTGGCCTCGTACACCTTGGGCGAACACGTGTTCCGCTTCGAGCGCGACGCAATGGGACGGGAGAGCACCCGCCTTCTCGACAACAGCTTGCGCCTGAGGCAGGACTGGGATCCAGTGGGCCGCATCGTCCATCAGGATCTCGCCGCAGATGGCACGTCTGTCCTCAAGCGCTCCTTCACCTACCAGGCGGACGGCTCCCCCACTGTCATCGACGACAGCGGTCTCGGCCGTCGCAATTACACCCTCAACGCCGCTAGCCGCATCACCGCGGTCCAAGCTAAGGGTTGGAATGAGCAATACGCGTACAACACTGCGGGAGACCAGACCGACACCCGGCTGCCCACGCAGACACCGGGCCAGGACGAGATAGGCCCCCGCGCATACAGCGGCACACGGATCACCAGGTCGGGACGTACTCGCTACACCTACGACGCCCAGGGCCGGCTCTCCACCCGAACCACCACCACACTCAGCGGCAAGTCCCTGACGTGGATATTCGCCTGGAATGCCGAGGACCGCCTCACCCAGGTCACCACACCCGACAACGTCATCTGGCGCTACGGTTACGACGCGCTCGGCCGCCGGATCACCCGGGAGCGCCTCAGCCCTGACGGCAGCCCAGCCGAGACGTACACCTACACCTGGGACGGCGCGCAAATCGCCGAACAGAACGACGGCCACACGACCCTGACGTGGGATTACACCGGTCTCCTGCCCCTCGCCCAGCGCGAAGTCAAAAGGAACGGCAGCCAAGAGGAAGTCGACCGGCGGTTCTTCGCGATCGTCGCCGATCTGTCCGGGGCGCCCACCGCTCTGGTCAGGCCAGACGGTTCACTCGCCTGGCGGGCACGCAGCACCGTGTGGGGGGCGACCCAGTGGAACCGGGACGCCACCGCCTACACGCCACTGCGCTACCCCGGCCAGACGTTCGATCCGGAAACCGGGCTCCACTACAACTTCAACCGGTACTACGACCCAGCCACCGGCCGCTACATCAGCCCCGACCCTCTCGGGCTCGCACCTGCCGCCAATCACTACAGCTACGTACCCAACCCGTTCACCCTCTGGGATCCACTGGGCTTGGCCGGCTGCGAAGCCGACCCCACGTGGGGAGACCGTGTCGTCTTCACCCGCGATGAACACGGCCGACCGTACGAGATGCACGCCACGGTCACCCGCGACATGCTCAACGAGGGAACCGACGCGAACCAGGCACTGCGCCCGCCCGGGTTCATTCACGGCACCGTGTACAACCAAGGCCGCGGCCACATGCTTGCGCAAATGCTCGGTGGGTCAGGCGACACCCTGGACAACCTGTTCACCATCACGCAAAACCCGACGAACAGCCCCGTCATGCGTGACCTGGAACAATCCATCTACAACGCTGTGCGCGGCGATCCGGCGAACAATGTTCCCGGGCAGACCGTCCAGTACAGCGTCTATCTCGAGTACACAGACGACCTGGCAGACTCTGTCCCCAGGTGGATAACCATGGAAGCCGACGGCAGAGACGGATTCACTCTCAGAGACGACTTCCAGAACCCCGACCACGCCAATCAACAGCTCCGCCGACGAGGAAGCCCGTGACCGATCTAAGCGCCCTGACCCGGCTCTGCCCACCGCCGCAGACCCAGCCAGCCCCCGTGGATTGGGACCGTGTCGAAGCCGAGCTCGGCATGCAACTGCCTGCAGACTACAAGCAGCTTGCGTCCGTCTACGGCCCCGGTTCGTACGGCGGCGACTACATCACCATCTACCACCCCCACGGCGTGACGCTTTACGTCAACCTGACCGGGCCAATGCCCTCCCGTATCCGTGAATACCTCCAGCGGGACTACGATCAAGGTACCTATCCCGTACCATACGACCCCCAGCAGCTGTTCGCCATCGGCGGGACTGAAGGCGGCCAGAAACTGTTCTGGATCACAGAACCGGAGTCACCTGACAACTGGTGCATCGCCATCAGCGAGGACAAAGGTCCCCGCTGGTTCACCTACGACGGAAACCTCACTAGCTTCCTCGTCGCCGTTCTCAGCGGTGAAATCAACATCCCGCCGTTTCCCAACCTCCTCGGGCTCCCCGCCGACTTCACCCCATCCGTACCCCCCGCGTTCGAGGTCGGAGATCCTCCCATGAGAGAGCCGGTCAACACCGAAGACATCCGGAACTGGGCCCGCGCCAACGGCTTCCAAGTCCCCATGCGCGGCCGTATCCCCCGGGAAGTCCGTGAGGCATGGGAACAAGCCCACCCCGCCTGAGCTTGTCCCAGCTTCCGGGCCTGGGTACGACGTCGTTCGTAAGGTCGTCGGGCTCTGGGGTTCGGGTGTGGCTCTGAGCGCTCGTCGCCATCTGATGGCTGAAATGACTTGGGCGCCCGGAGCCCCACGACCACAACCACGCGTTGTGATAAGCGGCCTGATCGCCGTGCAGGACAACGTCGGTGCGGTCGATTGCGGGATCGATGTCCGTTGGCCTGGGTCAGGTGCGAGCTCTCGCCCGGGGACTTCCGCAGTACCGTCAAACTGAAGGCGAACGCCCACACACGATCGGTGGGCCCGCTCCTCGGCATCGAGCCGGAACCCACCCATCACCCGTTGGAGCAATTGTCAATAGTTGTGGATGGGAGGGTTCTGGGTGAGTTGTCCGGCGAGTCGTTCGGCGTTGAGGGTGCGGATGGCGGCGTTGACGGCGTCCTGGTCGTTGGGGTCGATGCCGCGGCTGGTGAGGAGTGTGGCGATTTGCTTGGCGGGGCCCCAGGCGGTGTGGTCGTCGAAGGCTTCCAGGAAGTCGGTGAGGTGGATGTCGACGGCTTCGGTGACCGGGGTGATCCAGCGTGGTTCGATACCGCGTTCGGTCAGGGAGAAGTCCACCCACTGCTTGAGGGTGTCGGGCAGGCGGGTGCGTTGGTCGTGGTCGAGAACGGCTTTGCGGGGTAGCCAGTCGGCGAGGAAGAGGGCTGCGTGGCCGGGGCTCCAGGCCAGGGGGCCGGCGGTGATGTAGCCCTCGCCGTAGTCGAGGAACAGCGCGGCGAGTGACCGGATGGTGTCGGCCGTCTCCGGATCGGTGTCGTGGGTGGCGGCGGTGAATGTGTTGATGAGGCGGGTGCGTTCGGTGTCGGGCAACGGCTGGTGTTCGGGCAGTTCGGGAAGGTGGTCGCGGCAGCGAGCCCAGGCCAGTGCCCGCAGCTCGACGAAGTCTTCGTCATCGTGCCGGGGCCAGGTCATGTCCGTCATGCGCAGTGCCGAGGCGAGGTCGGCCAGGGCCGCGGGCACGTCGTGGTCGGTCAGGGGCATGGGGATGTCCTCGTCGTCCCGCATACCGGACCAGGCGGTGGCCGCGTCCGGGAGGAGAAGGCCGAGTTTGTCGACCATGGTGCCGCCGGTCTCGATGATCTGGGCCATCAGGGTGTGCGGGGTGGGTCCGTCGTAAGCGATGAACAGCACCCGTTCGCTGTCCCAGACGTCCACCGCCCGCCAGGCCCGGACCGGGTGATGGCCCGCGGAGGCGTGCCAGGCGGGCAGAGGCTGGGTCTCGGCGAGGATGCCCACGGTGCCGGCCAGCATGGGCCGGCTGGCAGGGGGCGCCACCCGTTCCATCGCCGCGATGGTGGCAAGGCCCGCCGGGGACGGCGTGGTCGAGGCCCGGCCGGTCACCTCCAGGCACAGCCGCCGCTCGGGCTCCCGCTCGGTGAGCGGGGCCTCCAGCCACGCCCGGCCGAGCCAGCTGCTGGCCCATGCCTCCGCCGTCAGCAGCTCATCGTTCCCGCCGAAGTGTCGCCGGGCATCACGCATGACCTGGTCCGACATTCTCAGGGGCAGTGGGGAACGACGGACCGGCCTGTGCTGCTTCTTGGCGCCCGAAGGCTTACGACGGCCACGACTCTTCGGCATGCCAGTAAGCCTGTCACAACCACGCCCCCAGTCTGCCCGCCGATGAGGACGGCAGGCAATGGCCAAGGTTTGTGGATCAGTTGGTGTGGTTCATGCCGCGAGGGTCTCGTCTCGTTCGACGAGGTGGCCATTGTGGAAGCGGTTGCCGGCTCGGACGAGGGCGACGAGGTGGGGTGCGGTGACCGCGCGCCAGCGGGCCTGGGCGGACTCGACGAGCTTGAAGACCATCGCGAGGGCAGCGGTGGGGCTGCCGGCGCCGCGGGTGACCTTGGTCCGGAGCTTGACGGTGGAGAAGGTCGACTCGATCGGATTTGTGGTCCGCAGGTGAATCCAATGCTCGGCGGGGAAGTCGTAGAACGCCAGCAGCTCGTCCACCTCACCGGTGATCTTCTTCACCGCCTTGGGCCACTTCGCGCCGTACGTCTTGTCGAACGCCGTGACCGCCTTCTCGGCGTGGTCGCGGTCCTCGGCGTTGTAGATCTCCTTCAGGGCCTTCTTCGCACCGGGCTGCGCGGACTTCGGCAGCGCGTTCATGACATTGCGGGTTTTGTGAACCCAGCACCTCTGGTGCCTGGCCTGCGGAAACACCTCGGCCAGGGCCCGCCACAGTCCCATCGCCCCGTCTCCGACCACGAGCATCGGGTCTCGCATGCCGCGTCGGCGGCAGTCCCGAAGCAGATCCGCCCAGGACTCGGTGGACTCCCGCAAGCCCTCGGCGATCGCGATCAGCTCCTTGGTCCCGTCCACACGCACGCCCATCAGGACCAGCAGGCACGAGTGCGCCTGAGAGAGTCGGATCTTGGGGTGGATGCCGTCGGCCCATACGTAGACGTAGTCAGATCCGGCCAGGTCACGGGACTGGAAGGCGGCGTGATCTGCTGTCCACTGCTTCGTGAGCCGGGTCACCGTCGCAGGTGACAGGCCGGCCGTGCCGCCGAGGAACTGCTCGAGTGCGGGCACGAAGTCACCCGAGGACAGGCCGTGGAGATAGAGCAGGGGCAGGACCTCGCTGACCTTCGGAGACTTCCGGCACCACGGCGCCAGGATCTTCGAGGAGAACCGCTCACGCTCCCCGGTCCCGGCATCGACTCGCTTGTCGTTCACGCGCGGTGCGGCCACCTCGACCGGTCCCGCGGCCGTGGTCACCGACCTGGGCCGGTGACGGCCGTTGCGGACGACCAGCCGACGCCCGGCCTCGTCCCGCTCGCCTGCGAGCCCGGCTATGTACTGCTCGACCTCGGCCTCCAGTGCTGCCGCGAGCATCCGCCTCGCGCCTTCCCGGACGATCTCGTCGATCAGAGAGGTACCGCTCTCGGTGGGGACTAGGCTGAGCACGGGCGTGCCTTCCCAGCCCGCGCTACAACGCGGGCCTACTCGGTGACCATGAGTCGATCACCCGGGAAGGTACGCCCTCCACATCCCACGAGGCACCCCGCCCCGGGCCGATCCACAGGTTCCGATCATTGCTCCACCCGTTGGCCGTTGAGCAGTGCACCGGCATCGCCCGGGCGTGCGTAGCTGGGATTTCGTGGTCATTGTTCACCTGACCCCGAAGACCTGCGACGAGCCGTTCAGCAAGTCGGGTTGCAGCGGTGGCCAGCTGGCTTCGTTTGAACGTAACTGGAGGATTTCGCGGGCACTTGGGTGTCAAGCGATCACGCACTGCGTACCATCACGTCACGCAGTACGTCCGCGAGAGAGATGAGGATCCCATGAGCACTGGCACCAAAGCCGCCGGAATCCAGGATGACTACTCCCAGCAGATCGCCAGCGACCTCTCGGTAAACCAGATCGCTCAGGAGCAGGTTCGGAGCGAACTCCAGCGACTGCAGGAGGAACTGCGTCAGCTGGAGGACAATAGCAAGGTCCTCCTGAAGATGCAGGACGCGCTGGGTGTCCCCGCGAAGTCTGCATCCTCTCCGGCCGTCAAACGCGGTGCGAAGCGTGCCGCGGTACCGTCCGCGCGGAGCGCCTCGCCGGCGCGGAAGAAGGCTGCGGCCTCCAAGACGGCGGCTCCCGCCAGGGCCTCCCGGACAAGGAAGGCCCCGGTAAAGTTCACTTCAATGACGAAGGACTCGGGACCGTCCTGGCTTGAGCTGATCACCGCTGTCTTCGTCGGCCAATCGGAACCGAAGTCGGCCGCGGAAGTCACCGAAAACGTCAGCACGGCACACCCCGAACGCAAGGTGCAGGCGGCCGTCATCCGCAACACCCTCGAACAGGGTGTCTCCCGCGGGCTCCTCGAGCGCTCCAAGCAGGGCCGCTCCGTCTACTACATCCCCGCCGCCTCACCCGTGGCAGAAGCTGCCTCCGCCACGCCCCAGCAGGTTGCGTAGCCGACTCACCGCAAGCCGCACGATGTCTGATGCGTTTCGAAACGCGGTCGGTAGAAGACGGGCTCACCGGCGGCAACCGCCACGACGCTGGCGTGTGCGGGGCCGCCGGCTGTCGCGAACCGGCTGGCCGGCAGTGTCCCGGGATGGATCAAGAACGCGATAAGACCTAGGCTGCTGACCTGGGCCGTCTTTTCAAGAGCGGATGATGCGGCAGGTGAGCGCGGAGGGCCTCGCCCCCGTCGCGGAGCAGGTCCCGGGGCCTTCCCCCGTACGGGGAAGTCCCATGTGCGGCATGCTGGAGTAGTCGGTGGCCGCGTCCAGCAGATCGGCAAGCCCGAGGTGGTGGCAGTCCCAATGGAGGTCATTGTGGGCCCGCCTCAACGACCGGCCGACAGGCGGGTTACCCGACCCATCCCGCGCACGACGTCGACCGCCCGGCCAACGAAAGTCAGCCCGGGCGGCGGGTGAGACGAACGAGCACCGCCAGCGGCCGCCCGAGTCACCCCCAGCATCAGCCACGCCGGCCATTAAAAAGTGCGCACGGCCCCGTCGTCGCCAGCGGTGGCCAGGCGCCCCGGCGGGGCACCGCAAGCCCGCCAGGGCTGAGGAACTGCCGACCCGATGCGCCCCGTGCCCCAGAGCGTCAAGCGCCGCTGACCTTGAGTGGAGGGACAGAGTGAAGCAATCATGCTCCTTACGTGTCCCGGGTTGCAAGCGGCCCGGCCACCAGCCTGAACAGGGTCTCCATGACGTCTTCACCGAGCCGTGACCGAGCTCGGCATAACGACGACCGGTTCACCCTGGCCAGGGCCCCGTTGCCCGGGATGCCGCTGGTCAGCACCCGCAGGACTTCCTCGTACGACTCCCGGGCGAACAAGCACAGGCCCAGCATGAAGTACTCCACCAGCCGCGCTGGCAGGAGACGACGCCGTTGTTCTGCTCGGTCGTGCTTGGCTATCGCCGCGTCAACCAGCTCCACAGTGAACACCTTCGTCAGGATTCCGATCCGTACCCGCTGCCCTTGGCGCGGACTGCGGCTTATCGCCCTGGACGGCACACCGTTCGACGTTCCGGACTCGACAAGCAACGGTGACACCTTCGACGGTCCTTCCACTGGCGGCACCCCCTTCGGATTCCCCCAGGTGAGGGCGGCGGTACTCGCCGAAATCGGAACCCACGGAGTGCTCGATGCCCGTCCCGGCAGCTCCCGCGACGGCGAACGCAGCCTCCCCTACCCGCTGGCCAGCTCCACCGGCCCGGGCGACCTGGTCATCGCCGACCGCGGCTTCTGGTCGGTCGAATTCGCGCACGCCTTCACCGCGACGGGCGCGAAAACCTGCTGGTCAGACTTCAGTCCAACCATCTCGGCACCGCCCAGGGAGAGCTCGCCGACGGGTCGTACGTCTCGATGGTGCGGCCGGGCAAGGAGGTACGGCTCCGGGCCGCAAGGGAAGGCCGGGCACTCCCCAAACAGACGGTCTACCGCGTCATCACCTTCTAAGCTCGGAGCCACCACCACCAAACTCGCCCGCTCCCTCGCCGAAGGCGCTGAAGAGGCACGCAGCCGACTGCTCTCACCTCGGCGAAACCGGAACTGCCCCCGCGCGTCAGAAAGCCCAATCGGTGGCCCGTGCTCCGGACCCGCGCCGGCCGTGACACAGTCGAGCCCGGCCGTGGACCCTCAACCAAACCAAGAAACAGAAGAGCACCCGAGGCGCCGGTACACCCGCACTCAAGGCACCGGTCCTGCCCTCACCTCGGCAAGCATCGTCCAGCGACGAGACGACTATGGGACGTAGCGGCGGAAGCCCTCCGCCAGGGCCTTGAAACCGCACGCCTCGTAGAAGGTGTGAACATACGCGTCATCCGCCGCCAGCAGCTGGACCTTGTAGCAGCCGGCCGACTCACCCAGTCGAACGGCAGCCTCCATCAGCTGACGGCCGACACCACGCCGCTGGAAGGAGCTGGCCACCACGACGTTCTCCACGAACAAGATGGCCCGGCCACCGCGCGTGAGGTTTGGCACGACGATGCAATCCGCCGTCCCTGCCACGGCGCCACCAGCCTCAGCCACCAGGATCGTTCGTCCCTGCTGCCTTGATATGGCTGCCCAGATGGCATCTGCGGACGCCTCAGTCAAGGGAGGATCGTCGGGGTTCAACTCGCTGTAGAGAGCCAGCAACACCGACAGGTCCGTCTCGACCGCTGACCGCACAGTGATCTTCATGCACTGAGCCTAAAACGAGCACAGCCACACAGGCCCTCGGGGAGGATCGGAACGGTCAGTAGCGACATCTGGCCGATCTTGATTCAGGTTCGATGACTGGCCCTGTTTCTGCTGATCAAGGCCCCTACGGGGCGGCACCGCCCGACCGCGCTGCATCCCTTCCACACTCCCCGGCTGCCGGACGCAGTCCGCAGGCCGTGGAACGTGAAGAGGACGCGCTGCGCGCGGCGACCGCAAGAGACCCCTGCCCCCGCAGCCGTCGGACACGCAGCGCAGGACGACGCCCCGGACCGGACATCACGGTGCGAGGAAGACAACCCCGCTGCGGTCTTCCTGCATCCGGGCCACCCGGACAGCAGCGCCGAAGGCGATGCCACGGAAGTACTCCGCCTTCACCTGCTCGACCGGAATGATGTCCTCCTCCGCCGCAGCACTCAAGTGCGCCTTGACGCCCTTCTCCCACACGACGGCCGACACGCAGGGACGGGAGATCCACGCGTCGAGAAGGACCGCCTGGGCGATCTTGGCCTCGCCCTCATGCGCCGTGATCCGCTTCCGGACCTGCGCTTTGTCCTCCTTCTTCGTCCGGCCGACCTTGACGTACGACAGCTTCGAGCACATGGACCGGAAGAACAGGACGTACAGCCGGTCACCGACGACGTCAAGCGAACCCTCCTTGTACTCCAGGTCCCTCCACGACTGGTGCCGTACCGCCGCGACGACCTCCGCGGCAGACGCCCGGTGTCGAAGTAGTCGCCCAGCCGTACCTTCGCCGTCATGGAGTCCAGGTACGGGTTCCTGTACTGCACGTTCAGCCTCGTCGTCGGCAACGCCTGCTGCTCCCACTGCGGCGCATCGGCGACGGATTGCTGCTCGTCGCCGAAGTACTGCTCGGTGTAGAGGTCCTCTTCTCGCATATCCGAGATTGTGGTGCGGCAGCGCCGCCGGCAGAAGAGCACCTCGGCCAAGGGTCACCTGCCGGATACCCCGTCCCGGCAAAGGCGATGCCCCCTACAGTGCTCCCATGGCCTATGACGAAGAGACCGGGACCATCCGAGACGTGTTCGTGGTGGAACGCCCGGCTGGGACGAGCCTCTCGGATTCGAGCAGTCCCGGGGGGATCAGCGCCCTCCTGCGGGACGCCGCTAACGTGCTCGCTGGACACGCCGTGCTCTACCCGGCCGACGCCGAACTCGACGAGATCAGGGCCGAGGCGAGGGAAGAAGGCCGTCAGGAAGGCGTCGCGAACGGCGTGGTGATCGGCGTCGCCGCCACCGTCGCCGCCGCCGCGCTCGGTGCCGTCGCCGTGAAGGCCGCGCCGCACCTCAAGAGCAAGCTCAACGGCCTCAGGTCGAAGCTGAACCGCAAGCCCGAGGACACCGCCGAGACGGGCCCCCTCCAGGCCCCGTGCCGGAACCGCCCGCCACGAAGGACGAGGAGCCCCCGCGCCGAGGTCGGCACCTGCACGTAGCGTGAGGCCCCCTGCGGACCACCTGCCGCATGTGCCCTCGCGAGGCAGAGCGGGTCCGTAGTCTGTCAGGCGTGACGCCGACTCACCGAGGACACGCTGCACACCGTCCTCCGGCGCCGCGCGCTCGGCGAGTCCCTGGAGCGGATTCAGCCCGACCTGATCATCCCCACCGGCAAACGCAAGGGACACAGCCCCTCCGTCGCCAGCATCTACCGCGCCCTCGCGGAACACGAGAAGGCCCAGGCGTATCCCGAAGCCGTCGAGGCCGCGCAGGCCGACTTCACCGCGCTGCGCCAGCGATCGGCAACCACGCCCACCAGCGCCTGACGGAGCCGCTACTCACCGGTCCGATCCTCCCCAAGGCCACACACGCCGCAACAGATGCTCGTTAGGCAAAAGGCAACTGCATTGGCCTTAGAAGTCATCTCAATTGGCGACTTGGGTAGGCTGTCGGCCGTGGTGGGGATCGTTGAGCGGCTGGTGCCGGATGAGTTGTGGATGCTGTTCCAGCGGGTGGTGCCGGAGGCGCCTTCGCGGCCGCAGGGTGGTGGCCGGCGTCGGCACGGCGACCGGGAAGTGCTCGCCGCGATCGTCTTCGTGGCCACGTCGGGCTGCACATGGCAGCAGCTGCCGACGGCGTCGTTCGGGCCGTCGGGGGCGACAGCCCACCGGCGTTTCTCCGAGTGGACGAAGGCACGGGTGTGGGCCAAGCTGCACCGCCTGGTCCTCGACGAGCTTGGCGCCCGCGGCGAGCTGGACTGGTCCCGCTGCGCGATCGACTCCGTCAACATGCGGGCTCTGAAAAGGGGGACCTGACAGGTCCGAATCCTGTCGATCGGGGCAAGTACGGATCAAAGATCCACTTGATCACCGAGCGGACCGGTCTGCCCCTGTCCGTCGGAATCTCGGGCGCGAACCTGCACGACAGCCAGGCCCTCGAACCTCTCGTTCGTGGCATACCGCCCATCCGTTCACGCCGCGGACGCCGACGACGCAAGCCCGCCAAGCTCCATGCGGACAAGGGATACGACTACGCCCACCTGCGACGATGGTTACGCGGACGTGGCATCAAGCACCGCATAGCCCGCAGGGGCATCGAGTCCTCACAGCGACTGGGCCGTCACCGCTGGACCATCGAACGCACCATGGCCTGGCCCGCCGGCTGCCGCCGCCTCCACCGCCGCTATGAGCGCAAAGCCGAGCATTTCCTTGCCTTCACCAGCATCGCCTGCACCCTCATCTGCTGCCGAAGATTGACCAAATGAGATGGCGTCTAAGAGGTCCTAACAAAGGCGTTGGACGTGTCGGTGGGTGATGAGGCAGGTGGCGAGGCCGAGGAAGGCTTCGTGGATGTCGTCGCGTCGTTCCCATCGGATCCGTAGCCGGCGGAAGCCGTGGAGCCATGCGATGGTCCGTTCCACGACCCACCGGTGGACGCCGAGGCCGGAACCGTGCGGGACGCCACGGCGGGCGATCACCGGTTTGATGCCCAGCGCCCAGACGAGACGGCGGTATTTGTCGTGGTCGTAGCCGCGGTCGCCGAGCAGACTGTCGGGTCGTTTGCGTGGCCGTCCGACCAGGCCGGCGACGGACGGGATCTTCTGCAGCAGGGGTATCAGCTGGGTGACGGCGTTGCGGTTGCCGCCGGTCAGCGAGACGGCGAGTGGGATGCCCTGGCCGTCGACGATGAGGTGGTGCTTGCTGCCCGGACGTGCACGGTCGACCGGGCTGGGCCCGCTTTCGGGCCCCGTCGAGCGGCCCGGACGTCGGAGGAGTCGATCACCGCCCGCGACCAGTCCAGCTTCTTCGCGACCCGCAGCTTCTTCAGCAGCACCACGTGCAGCCGGTCCCACACGCCGGCCTCGTTCCATGCGGCCAGACGCCGCCAGCAGGTCATCCCGGAACCGAAGCCCAGCTCCTGCGGCAGGTACTCCCACTGGATCCCGGTATGCAGCACGAACAGGATCCCGCAGAGCGCCTGCCGGTCCGGCACCCGAGGGCGTCCCTCCACCTGCTTGGCCGCCGGCTCAGGCAACAACGGCTCGATGAGCGAACACAGTTCATCCGACACGATCCACGGCCGCGACTGACGTTTCCCCACGGCCAGACCAACGACCATCCGAACCGAAAGGCACATGACCAACAGCTTCTGTTAGGACCCTTAAAGGCAGGTGGACAGCTTCGCTGCTGGCCTGGGCTGAGTTCTTCCCTCCCTCCCTGGATGACGTGCCGCCGTGCACCTGCGGCGCTGCAGTCGCTGGGGAAGCGAGGTGCGGTCTGACCGCTGGAACGGCCTGAGACCACCTCGTTCACGCTGAGGATGCCGCGTGTCCTGCGCACCCGAGCCACGGGCCCGGCCTCTTGGCCGCAGATCAGCGGCCTTTCGAGCGGCCCGGAACGGAGCGTCTCGGGCATCGCACTGCTGGCTTTATTCACGGGTTGTGGTTCTGGCTCAACTTCTGTGGACCAGGGCAGTGGTCTCCGGCTTTCCGGATAAAGATTCGTCCGCAGCGAACGGTGTCTCTACCCTGAGTCGCAGCGGGAGTGCGCGCATTCCCGCAGGTTGCAGTGCCGTGGCAGAGCGGCCCATTGCGATCGACGTGGGCGAGGTCCCTCCCACGGCGACTGACGGAGACGGAGCGGACCTGCTCCCATCTGTCCGCGGGTTCAAATCCCGTCGGCACTGCAACCGACCTGAACTTGGTCCAGCGCACGGACTTGCCCCATCGCGCCAGGTCCACAGAAGTTGCGCCAGGGCCTGGGAAGGTTCTGGCGCAAGTTCTGTGAGTCGTCACCGAGCGTCACGGGACACAGGAGAAGCTGTTGCTTGGGCGTCGTGGGGCGGGGTGACACGGGCTTGCTCGCCGTGCGCTCACCTCAAGAGAACCGCCGCCGCGTCGAGCGCCGACAGCGGTACGTCCTATGCGCCCGAAGATATGTCTGACCAGCTCGTTAGGCTCAGCACCATGGCTGCTGATCACCACCACGCATGCGCGTGCTGCACAGAACATGGGGACGGCCCGCCGCTGTCCTATGGGGCTCCAGCTCCGGCGGCGTGGAAACCTCGGTACTCCCGGCGGCGGGACAGTGAGCTGACCGCCGACCAATGCACGATCAAAGGTCGGCACTTCTTCGTCCACGGCCTGATCGAGATACCGGTGAGCGACAGCGGCGACACGTTCTCTTGGGGGGTCTGGGTCTCCTTGAGCGAAGCGAACTTCGCCCGGACGCACGACTTGTGGGACGACCCGGCACGTGAGCAGGAGCCTCCGTACTTCGGCTGGCTCTCCACCGAGCTGCCCGCCTACCCGCGCTCCACACTCCACCTCAAGACCCATGTCCACACCCGCGCCGTCGGGCAGCGCCCGCTGATCGAAGTGGAACCCACCGATCACCCCCTCGCAATCGAGCAGCGTGAGGGCATCACTACCAGCCGCGTGAGGGAGCTCGCAGACTTGCTCCTCCGAGGCTGACAGCCTCATTGGCATGGTCCTGTCCGCAGGGTTGTGGTTCTGATTCAGGTTTGTGGGCCGCGCACTGTGAAGTTACTGCGGGGCTCCCCGGACCTGCTTGGGAAGTTGCCTGAAAACGAATCGTGGTGGGACTGGCGGGGGCGACAGTTCGGAGCTGTGAAAGAGGTCTTGCTCCAGCTGGAAGAGCTGCTGTTCCCGTCGATCGTGGACGTCGCGGTGCTGTCGGTGGACGTGAACATCGCGATAGTGCGTGTCGATGCGCGGTGCACCGCCGGGGGTGCGGCGTGTCCGGGGTGCGGGACGTGGTCCGACCAGGTTCACGGCTCCTACCTGCGGTTTCCCGCTGACGTTCCCAGTGGGGGACGAAGCGTCGTACTCCAGCTGCGGGTTCGCCGGTTCACCTGCCGGAACCCCGAGTGCGGACGCCGCACATTCGTCGAGCAGATATCCGGCCTGACCCGAAGGCACGGCCCACAGACCGAGCGCCTGCGCTCGACCTGGCCGCGATTGGCCTCGCCCTTGCGGGCCGGGCCGGCGCCCGCCTGGCCCACGTCCTCGGCGTACCCGTCAGCCGCAGCACGGTCCTGCGACTGGTCGAGGCACTTGCGGAGCCGGAGGTACGCGCCCCGCGGGTGGTCGGTGTCGACGAGTACGCCACCCGCAAAGGCCGCCACTACGGAACCGTCATCGTCGACGTCGAAACCCGCCGACCGATCGACCTGCTGCCCGACCGAGAGGCATCGAGTCTTGCCGCGTGGCTGGCCCAGCGACCCGGAATTGAGGTGGTGTGCCGCGATCGTGCACCGTTCTTCGCTGAGGGAGCCACCGCCGGTGCCCCGCAGGCTGTGCAGGTCGCAGATCGGTGGCACCTCTGGCACAACCTCGCCGAAGCCGCCGAGCGAAGCATCGCCCAGCACCGCCCATGCCTGCGAGTCCTGGTCCCGGAGACACCTGAAACGGGCGAGACGGGGCCCGACCCCGCGGAGGAGCCGTCCAGCTCGCCCTGGCCGACCGGCCACCGATTCGCCGACCGAACCAGGACCGTGCACGCCACTATCCACGCGCTGGTGGAGGCGGGGCACAGCCGCCGCGCGATCCAGCGGCAGCTCGGCATGACGAGCCGAACCGTCAAAAGGTACGCGGACGCCGCCAGGCCGGAAGACCTCTTCACCGGTCAGTGGCAGGCCCGGACCTCCGTTCTCGACGAGTACAAGACCCACCTCGACGACCGCTGGAACGAGGGCTGCACCAACGCCTGGAAACTGTGGGAAGAGATCGCCCCGCTCGGCTACAAAGGCAGCTACCAGCGCGTTCGCGCCTACCTCCACCAAAAACGCACCCCTCGCCACGGCCCGTCACAGCGCGCCCGCCCTCACCCCGGGCCGTCGCCGGATGGATCCTCCGCCGCCCAGAAACCCTTCCGGAGACCGAACACCTCCAACTGAAAAACGTCCGGGCCAACTGCCCGGAAATCGACGCACTCACCAGGCACGTCCGGTCCTTCGCGATCATGCTCACCGAGCGTCAGGGCGAGCGGCTGCCGGACTGGCTCGCCGCTCTCAGACGGGACGACCTCCCCAGCCTCCACACGCTCGCCGCAGGCATCGGCCGCGAAGCCGTCATCGCCGGCCTCAGCCTTCCCTGGAACTCGGGCGTCGTCGAAGGCCATGTCAACCGCATCAAGATGATCAAGCGCCAGATGCTCGGTCGTGCAGGCTTCCAACTCCTCCGCAAGCGAGTCCTACTGTCGTGACGCAGAGTCGCGACTCCACAAAAGCTGAGCCAGAACCAATTTGATGCTGATTGGAGGTGGGCCATGCCGAGTCAGGAAGAGCTGTTCGACGCGGTGGACGCGCTGCTGGAGGGCGAGCCGCGGTTGCCGTCTCCGGCGGAGCACGAGCGGACGCGTGAGGGTGTCACGCAGGCCCGGCTCGCGGCCGCGTTGAAGTCGACGCCGCAGACGGTTGAGAACTGGGAGAACGGCCGCTCCGAGCCGCGCCCGCCGCGCCTGCAGGCCTATCTGCGGCTGCTGGAGGGCTGGGCCGAGCGGTATCCCGCGCCGGCCGCCTCCGAGTCCACGCCCGCATCCGCGCCCGTGCGCGCTCCGGCGGCGGTTCCGGAGGCGTTCACCGGGCCCGTCAAGCAACCTGCCGCGCCCGCCCAGCCCGCCACGGCCGCTGCACCGGTTCGGGTCACAAAAGCGCTGGTGGAGGCGGGCGGGCCGTCGGCGACGTCGCGCCGCCCGGCGGGGAAAGCCGCCCCGCTGGCGGCCGTCGACCCGCGGTTCCCGCACGGACCGCTCGTGGTCCTGGACGGCGACGGGAGCGCGTACGGCCTCGACGGGATCGTGCTGGACTGCCGGCCACCACCATTGCGCAGCTGGTGGAGTGGGACAGCGATCCGAAGCCGCAGTCCGCATCCTGTGCCCACTGCGCGAATTACTCGATGAGGCGACGAAACCCCGCCACCGCGTACCGCTGCCCGATGCAAGAGCGGGGCCCGGGGATGCCGACCACCCTGGCCATGGAGCAGCTGGTGAACGGGGGCCGCGGGGTAAGTCGTCACCGCGTGCGGGAAGCCCTTGCCCTCCTGCGGGCCGCTCCTCAAGATTCCGATCTGGTGCTGCTCGACCTGCACTCCTTCTCGACCCGCTGCGTAGCCTGCCTACGAGCCGTGGGCCGCCGGACGGAGCCACTGACCACTCCTGCCGCCGGGTGTCCCCCCGGAGGGGGTCGGCTCCGCGGGCCTTCGTCAGGCACCAGGGCCGCCGCCACCCGCCGGGGCGGCGAGACGCACCCGCTGATCGGCCCCGTCCTGGCCGCCCTGGTCCGCGAGTCGGAGCGGCTGCCGACGCACTGAGCGCCGCCGGATCCGGCTGGTCGGCCGCCCGTGACGACGGCACGGGCAGCGCGCGGCGCGTGCTCCGTTCGTCCCGTGCCGCAGCCCGACCTCCGGGCGAGCGGCGGGTTTTGCGGAGGGTGCTCGCGTCGCAGGAGTCGGCGCTCCACGTTACGATTTTGCTGAGAGTGCCGATAGTCCAAGGCGGTTCCTGGAAGAGGAGCCGGTCACGCGACGGGCGCCCGGGGGCATCCACCCGCTCTGATGAAACGTTTCCCTACCCTCCGCCCTCCGCATGTGGGTTGAGGAGGACGTCATGGCTCGGTATCACGGTGACCAGCAGAGGAACATGCCGGGCCCGCAGGCCGATCAGCCGCTCAGGATGGTCCCCGACACCGGTGAACACACGGATGCCGACGGAGTGCTGCGCAAGTACGTCGATCCGGGAGCGACCCTGGCCCGTGCGTCGACCGCCCGCAAGGCCATCGACTCGTTCATGAAGGTGCGCTCGGGTGACCTGAAGGCCGGCACGATCGATCTGCGCGAGGTGGAATCGACCGAAGGCGCGGCGACGCTGAGAGTGCGCTATCAGCAGTTCCACAACGATCTCCCGGTCGTGGGCGCCACCGTCCAGGCCGTGGCCGACGTCAAACAGGCCAGCGTCATCCAGGTCGATCACACGGGGGAGACGGACGTCGCAGACGCTCCCGACCCCGGCGACGCACGCGCGCTGTCCGACGTCCTGAAGGTCGCCCTCGCGCCCTTCAAGAAGGACTACGGATCCGCCGAGGTGATCAAGGACGAGCTCGTCTACCTCCGGTTCACCACCAGGCCCACCCTGCCCGAGCACGACTACCCATCCGCTTCCGTCGCGCTGCTGAAGAAGGGGAAGAAGCCGGACGGCGCACTGCATCTCGTGCACGATCTGCTGGTCGAGACCACCGGCCCCTTCGAGCAGTTCCGCGTCGTCGTGGACGCCGTCGCAGGCACCTTGCTCTGGATCGAGCTCGTGGGAAAGTACGTGACGGCATCGCTCAAGGTCTTCTCGCCCGACCCCGTCACCGAGTCGAACGACAGCACGCTCCGCGGCGGGTCCAGTGCGGCGAAGCTGAACGGTTTCCGGCACGACGTCCAAGCCGAGGTGGCACCTGCCAGCGGTGGTGAGTTCCGGCTCGACGGGGAGTGGTTCAGGTGCATCGACTGGGACACCCCGACGTTCGCCCAGCCCGTGGAGACCTCAGCCACCTTCTCGTACGAGACCTACCCCAGAAACCGCGCCTTCCTGAGCGCGAACGCCTATTACTGGCTCGACTCCACCGCGCGCTACCTCCGCACTCTGGGAAACATGACGCTCAACGCCAACATGGTCAAGGTCGATGTCGACGCCCAGGGGGCCGACGGCGCAGACAACAGCGAGTGGATCGGCTCGACAACACCCCCGCGGATCCGCTTCGGAGAGGGCGGCGCACCCGACGCCGCCGACTTCGGCGTCATCGTTCATGAATACAGCCACGGCGTGTTCGACTGGCTCGGTGCCAACCACGGCGGGTCCGGGTCGTACGAGCACAGCATCTGCGACGTGCTTCCCGCCATCTACCGGGACCGGTTCAATCCCGACGGGCACCGGCGTGCCGAGACCTTCCCCTTCGACAACAACGTGAACGACCAGTGGAGCACGGAGCGCCGGCTCGACCGGGCCGAGCGGTTCGACGACGCGGGGTTCAACGGCTACCCCTTCAACCTCCGCAACTCGATGCTGGGCACGGCGCTCTGGCGGTGCTACCTGGGCATGGGGGGCGACTCGTCCGATCCCGCCGTTCAAGTCGCGGCGGCCGACGCGATGATCAGAACGATGCTGGAGATGCTGCTCATCGTGCCGGATTCCACCTCCACGAGCGTGGCGCACGCCGTCAGCATGGCCCAGGGCTGCGTCACCGCGGACTCGGCCCTCACCGGTGGCCTCTACAGCAAGGTGATGGACGAGGCCTTCGTGAACCAGGGGCTGTGGGCGCGCCGTCCGGTGGACGTCTACATCGCGGACAACCCTGCCGACCTCGGCGCCCAGCCGAGCGGTCCGCCGCACTGGACCTCCCCCGACATCTGGGTCCGCAACAACGGCATCAGCACCGGCGACAACCCGGAACTCGGCCACCAGCAGCCCATCAACGATCAGCCGAACTTCCTCTACGTGCGCGTGCACAACCGGGGGATCCAGGCCGCGGCGAGCGGCGGGTTCCAGGTCGAGGCCTTCCGGTGCGACCCGGGCACGGGGATGATCTGGCCCACGCACTTCGAGTCGCTGGGCACGCTGGTGATCAACGAGGCGATTCCACCCGGTGGGTCGGTGCGGGTCGGGCCCTTCACCTGGACACCGCAGATCGTGGGCCAAGAAGGCCTGGTGGCCGTGGTGCACGGCGCCGCGGACCCCGCCATCACCGCCACGCTCAACGGGCCGGTGCCGCACGACCGGGTCATCCGGTTCGACAACAACGTGGGGCAGCGCAACGTGGCTCCGCAGATGGCCGCGCCGGGCGGCAAGACCAACACGACGATCGCGCTCCGCGGCGGCCTGACCTCCACCACCGGCTCCTGGCACCTCGATGCGACGGCTCTGCCCGACGACACCCGGATCTCGATCCGCACGCTGAGCCGCATCGTCGGGTCCGCCACGCTGACCAACCTCAAGGTGACCGAGAAAGGCTCCGTCCGCACGACGCTCGAAATGAAGGGCGGCAGCACCGCAGTGGTCGACGGCTTCCACCTGGAGGCCGACGACCGGGCGGCAGCCGACATCACCATCGACTTCTCCCGCCACGGCGAACACCTGCGCCTCTACCCGTTCGTCGCCACCCAGTACCAGGACAGCCTGATCGCCGGCCGCATGACCATCCAGATCACGGCAGTCGAGAAACTCGAAGACTTCTTCTTCGGCAACCCACGCAGCGGCGAGCTCCACGTGTCCACCTGCCCGTACTGGTCGAAGCTCGGCGCCGGCAGCAAGGTTCCCTTCCTCCGGGCGCAAGACGCGGTCGCACGCGGATACAACGGCTGCGCCTACTGCCAACCCGCCCTCAACACCGGCTGAAGGCGACCCGTGATGGAACGTGACACGCGTGTGGGACTGCCGCTCGCTCCCCCCGAGAAGCGGTACCCGCCCAGCCCCGCCGAGCCCGTCGCGCCGGCCAGACGCGAGCGGACGGGCACGCTGAAGGACGACACCATCGCCACCCTGGTCGGGTCGGTCTCGGCAGACGAGCTGAGGGACACGGTCGAGGCCCTGGCGGCCTTTCACACGCGGCACACCTTCTCGCCCCTCATCGGGCCGGCCGCCGAGGACATCGCGGAGCGGTTCGAGGCGGCCGGTTACACGGACGTGGTCAGGCGCACCTGGTCCAATGCCGGTCACAGTGCCGACAACGTGATCTGCACCAAGACCGGGACGGCCACCGACCGGCCCGTCATCATCCTGTGCGCCCACTACGACAGCCGCATGGCGGACGTGAACAACGCCACGGCACGGGCGCCGGGGGCCGACGACAACGGCAGTGGCGTTGCCGCGACGCTCGAAATCGCCCGTCTGCTCGCGCCGGTAGAGCTGTCCTCCACCCTCCAGTTCGTGGCGTTCTCCGGCGAGGAGCAGGGGCTGTGGGGCGCCACGGAGTACGCGGCGGAGCTCCACGCCGCCGACTCCGAGGTCTACCGGGTCGTGAATCTGGACATGGTCGGGAGGCCGCCGGCGGACGGCTCCGTCACGGTGGAGCGGGACATCGGAAATGCCGTGCCCGGCAATGACGCCGCCTCGAAGGCCTTCGCCACGGTCATGGCACAGGCCGCCGCGGACCACACGGCACTGCCCGTCAGGCTGGGTCCGATCTTCTCCAGTGACTACATGCCTTTCGAAGCGCACGGTGACGTGACGATCGGTGCGTACGAGGGGGAGGGGAACCCGCACTACCACGAGTCGTCCGACGCGCCGGACACGCTCGATTACGGTTACCTCGCCGACGTCACCAGGATGACCCTGGCGACCTTGCTCGCCGACGCCCTGTAGGCCGTCCACGAGGCGAGTCTCCAATCACCGGCCTGCTGGAGACCGACGAGCTGGCGTGCCATCACCGGCCAGTGCGCCCGGCCGTCAGCTCGGCGCCCCGGCCGTCAGCTCGGCCAGGACGTCGTCGCCCAAGGACGCCGCGCAGCTGGTCGGCCGACCAGCCCGGCGCCATCTTCTCCGCGTCCTCGCCGAGTTCCTCCTCCTTGCCCGTCAGGCGCTTGTGGGTGGCGCGGCGGACCGCGTCGGCGATGGTCGTCACCAGCCGGTAGTCCATCGCGGCGGTCTGCGCGGCTTCCCCAAGCGCTTCGGCGAACGGTTCGGGCTGGGGCGGGTACGTCATCGGCAAGGGCTCCCTCGGTCAGGGATCAGCGCGTACGGGACGGGCCCGGCCGGCCGGGGTCCGGGCGGGGCCGGACCGGTACACCGGTAACGCCGGTGGGCGGCAGGCCACGGCCCGCCGTACGCACCACCCGACCGGTACGCGGCTTCGTCGTCGGGAGCGGGGCGCCGGTCAGGCCGGCTGCTTCCCGCAGCAGGACGCCGGCCTCGGAGGCGGCTTTCGCCTGCGCCCGGTACTCCTGCGCCCGGTGCCAGTCGGCGGCGGCCTCCACCGCCTCCACGAGCGCGTCAGCAGGGTGAGGACGACCGCGGCACCGCCCCCGCGTGCGGCGCGGGGTGCCCGCTCCAAGGCCCGGGTCGAGGCGCGCCATCTGGCACGCGCTTGTCCTTCGAGGGAGCGGGCGCCGGGGGCGGGAGGCCTGCTCGAAGGCGTCGGCCGCCGCTTGGACGCGGTCGCGGACCAGGGCCGGGGCCGTGGGCGGCGGCGATGTCACAGAAGACGCAGTCGGGTCCGCCTGGGGCGGGGCTGCCACTGGCGTTCAGGCTGCCTGGTCCCGGCACTGAGCTGACGCCGCCCGAAACCCCCGTCCTCGGGCGGCGTCAGCTC
>NZ_JBSGZI010000090.1:0-33671 GCF_053610945.1 Streptomyces sp. NPDC054849 | reverse complement strand
AACGGCTCGATGAGCGACCACAGTTCATCCGACACGATCCACGGCCGCGACTGACGTTTCCCCACGGCCAGACCAACGACCATCCGAACCGAAAGTCACATGATCAACAGCTTCTGTTAGGACCTCTTAAGAGCGACGGAGCCCACGCGCCAACTACTGCGCGCAGGCCGGGTTGGGCCGGATACGGCCGGAGATCCCGTTCGTGTGCCGATCGCTACCGACCTGGCGGCTGCTCGACCAGCTAGGAAGAGTGGCACGCCCACCTGCCGGCGGACCGTGCCCGGGTTCCCGGCCTGGCCTGGCCTGGCCTTCAGGCCGGCGAGGTCCTCCGCCGCGTCCCCGACCCCGCCGGCCTCCGTTTCGCTCAATGCCCCGAGAGCGCCTGGCGGAAGACCTGCGCCGATCGCGGGTTCTGTTGGCACTGCCACACGCCGTGCGGGCAGTAGTCGGTGATGCTGTGGTAGAGCGGCTTGTGCTCGGCGATCCACGCCAGCATGCGCCGCATGTAGTCGGGATTGTCGCCGTGCCGGAACAGTCCCCACTCCGGGTATGAGATCGGCTTGCCGTGGGCCTTCGCGAAATCGACGTGCGCCTGGAGCCCGTACGGCTGGTTGACGTGATCGTCGAAGGTGCGTCCCGGCGCCTGGTCGTAGGTGTCCATCCCGATGATGTCGACCACGTCGTCACCTGGGTAGCACTCCGTCCAGCCGACCGCGTCGGTACCCCGGTTCGGCGCGAAGTCGAAGGCGAAACGCTGGCCGTCCACCGAACGCATGGCGGTCACGATCCGCCGCCAGTACACCTTCCAGTTCTCCGGGTCGGGGCCGCAGCGGTGGGTGTAGGTGGTGCCGTTCATCTCCCAGCCGAGCACGATCACCGTGTCCGGCACCCCCGCCTGGACCAACTGTTCGGCCAGCCGTCTGAAATGATGGTCGAACTCCCCCTGCGCGCCCGCCCTGATCAGGTCGGCGACCTCATCGTCGGGCACACCGGCCTCGTTACGCTCCTGCATGGGCACGTTCAGCACGAACAGCCGGTCGGCCTTGGCTTGGCGCCACCGCGCCCAGCTGCCCAGGAAATCCGGGGAGGACTCGATGTTCGACCACACGTCTCCCGGCAGGTAGGTGTGCCCGACCCGCAGTTCGGTGCCACTCAGCCAGCGAGAGAGCTCCTCCATCCGCTGCACGCCGGGCGGCCCGTAATGGAGATAGGCCCCCATCGTGACCCTGGTCCCGGAGCCTCCCTCGGAGTCGGTCTCCGGCAGCCAGGCGAGGGCCGCCCAGGTAGCCAGCAAGCCCGCCGTGACCGCGGCTATACAGGTGCCGGCCAACCTACGACGTGGTCGATTGGCCATGGCGTCTCCCCAACTCTCGCTCTGAATTGATGTTCGGAAGGAGACGTCCGATACGTACTCCCAGGCGGACAGCCTCCGCAGACTCGCCCCCCCGTCGCCCTCAGCCCTCCACTGTGAACCGTCTGCGCGGGCCCATGGACCGGACGCGGCAGGCATCACCCCAACGAGCGACCATGCCCTCGCAGCCACCCTCGGTGACTGCTGACAGATGCCTTGGCGCTCAGGGTCGGATCCGACGGCGCGCGAGTGCGACCCGGAGGCCGCCGAGCGCTGGACCTGGCTGGCCATCGCCGCACACACCTGGCTCCGCCTCGCCCGCCCGCTCCCCCTCGCCCTGCGAAGGCCGCCCTGGGAAAAGACGGGCCGACCCGAACAAGCCAGCGGTGGACCGTCGAGGTTCCACACCTCCTCCAGGGAACCGGTGCCGGCCCAACCCGCCTATCGGGCCCGACCCGCAGAACGGACGAACGCTCGTTTGAATCACTGGGACGCTGGCCGCTGGCCCTGCCGCCGGATGCGGACATCCGCCTCCGGGCGGTGGTGGCTGGGCCCATTCCGCGCCGACGCGGCGCCGCTCGTCGCGTTCCTCGACCGCACCGAGACCTGTTTGTTCCGCTCGGGCCGGAGCCGAACCGGCGACTGTGAGCTTAACCTCGACGAGGCGCTCGGCAGTCCTGGCCGAGTCGAAGCAGAACGAGCAGAACGCCGGCTGCCCCCGGCGGCACAACACCCAACCCCGCAACCTGACCAGCCGGCCCCGCCCGACGGCCCCTTCCTTCGGCGGCAGCATTCAGCGCTTGCGCCGTCGGCCCCGGCCGCCGCGGACCGGCCCGGAAGCCGGCCGGGCGACCGGGGAGCCCGGCCTGTCGGCGGAAACGACCAGCGCGGCCAGTGCCGTGGTCAGAGGGACCGAGGCCACCAGGCCGATCGAGCCCACGAGGGTCCGTACGATCTCCACCGCCACCAGCTCGCTGTTGGCCACCGAACCCATACTGCTGTTCGCGATCGAGAAAAGCAGGAGTAGCGGTAGTGCGGCGCCCGCGTAGGCCAGTACCAAGGTGTTGACCACCGAGGCGATGTGGTCGCGGCCGATCCTGATCGCCGCCCGGTACAGGGCTCGCCGCCCCATCGCCGCGTCTGCCTGGTGGAGTTCCCAGACCGCCGAAGTCTGGGTGACCGTCACATCGTCGAGCACGCCCAGCGATCCGATGATGATGCCCGCGAGCAGCAGACCACTCATGTCGATCTCCGGGTACAGCCCGTGGATCAGGCCGGTGTTGTCGTCGGTGTTGCCGCTGAGGAACGCCCAGTCGATGAACACCGAGCCCAGCAGCCCGATCAGCAGCAGCGAGACGAGCGTGCCGAGGACGGCGACCGAGGTGCGCGCGGTCAGTCCGTGGCACATGTACAGCGCGATGAGCATGATGGCGCTCGCGCCGACGATCGCGACGAGCAGCGGGTTCGAGCCCTGGAGGATGGCCGGGAGGATGAAGAGGGTCAGCACACCGAAGCTGATGACCAGGGCGATCAGCGCGAACAGCCCGCGCATCCGGCCGACGACGACCACGGCGACGGCGAAGATGCCGGCCAGCACCGCAAGCGGGAGCTTGCGGTTCACGTCGATCACGGAGTACTGGAGATCACTGGGTGCGTCCGGCGCGTACGCCACCACCACCCCCTGGCCGTCCTCCAACTGCCGTGGCGCGCCCGGCTGGACGATCTCGACGAAGGTCCGGCCCTTGTCCGGTCCGGTGCCGACCTCGACGGTGGCCTTCTTGCACTCACCCGTCTGCGCGGCCTGGGCCTCGCGGCCCGAGGGAGTGGACGTGTCACCGGTCGGCGGTACCTGCGCGGCGTTCACGGATTTGCAGTCGACGCGTTCGAGCGAGACGACCGTCCCCTGCTGGGTCTGCCGGTCGAAGCCCACCCCGGTCCGCTCGTGGGCGGGAGCGCCGCCCGGCCAGAGCACCACCATGCCGACGAAGACGGCGGCCGCGAAGGGGATCAGTACGGCCGCGATGACCTTGCGCAGGTGCTTCGAGACGGGAGCCGCCGGGCCGTGGCCGTGGGAGTGGCTGGAGGCGGGCTCGGGCCCTGGGTGCCCGCGGCCGGTATGACCAGGGGGCTCGGTCGGCTCGATGGGGGGCTGCGGCGAGGGCGTCACCAGCAGATCATCGCAAAAGATGAGGGGGCCCACCGTTGAGCACTCCACGGATAACGCTGGCGTGGAGGCTACTTTCAAGCCGGGTAATAGCGTTCTCGCAGGTCACACGGGAGTCGGCATCTATGCGATTCGTGTACCGACCAGGGCTCCGGGTGCGGCCGGCTGCAGGGTGAGGATGGGGGCCGAGGCGCCGTGTCCGCCGCCAGAAGGGGTAGTAGTCACGGCGCTGGATGCGCCGCAGTTCGGCCCGGAGCCTGGTCAGCGCGCGCCGCCGTTCGGCGTCGTCTCCCTGCCGGGCGGCTTCGGCTCGGGCGAGGACCTGCTGATACTCGGCGGCCCGGGCCTGCGTCATGGCCTCGACGAGCTGCTGTTCGTGGCCCGCGGCGGCCGGGTGGGCGATCCACACGGTGGCACTTCCGCCGAAGTCGGTCACCTCCTCGGCGGTCCACTCCAGCTGTTCGCGGGTTGAGCGGGTCGAGGTCAGCGGGTGGTACGGCGATGAGCATGCTGTGTCGGATGTCCTCCATCATCCGCTGAGCGGGCGCGGGGTGGCCCCGGCGGAAGCAGAGCCCCGGCTGCTGCGCTGGGCTGCTCCGGGGCCCCGCTACAGGGGGCGGCCGGGCCCCGCTGGAGGAGTTTTCGCTGGCCGTGCCGGGCGTTAGGGATGCGTAAGAAATTTCGGGAGTCGGGAGTCGGCAAGAAGCGCTGCGGTGTCCTCCGGGCACGATGCATGGGGGCGTTGGAACGGTTCGCTGGCCGGTGCTTTGCCCGTAATTACGTGGCTTGTTGGGGCTGGAGATGGAGCCGGGGTGGTGGGCGTGGTGCGCTGAGCACAAGGGCAGGGCGGGCAATAAGGCTGGTTTGTCCGGTGCGGGTGCGCCTCGGCGGCAGGCTCATACTCGGTGATCGTCGCGGCTTTGAACTGGTGGCCGTGTGGTGCGCTGGACAGGCAGGGAAGGGTTGATGGGGGATATGAGGAACGCGGATCACGCGGGTATGCCGGAGGTGGTGGACAGCCCTGTAGCGCGCGTTGAGCCGTCCGGCGGGCTGGCGCGGTGGTTGCTGCGGCACCAGGTGCAGCCGGTGGGGCCGGCGGCGGGTGAGGGCCATGCCAAGCCTCACGCGTGGTGGAAGGTGATGTGCCTGACTGGCGTCGACTACTTCTCCAGCCTCGCCTACGTGCCTGCGATCGCGGCTCTGGCCGCAGGGGCGGTCTCGCCGCTGGCGACGCTGCTGATCGTGGCGCTGACGCTGCTGGGGATGCTGCCGATGTACCGGCGGGTGGCGAAGGAGAGCCCGCACGGCGCCGGTTCGGTGGCGATGCTGGAGGACCTGCTGCCGTTCTGGCGGGGCAAGCTGTTCGTGCTGATCCTGCTCGGCTTCGTCGCCACCTCGTGGATCATCACGATCACCCTCTCCACCGCGGACGCCTCCGTCCACGTGGTGGAGAACCCCTTCTTCCCCGCCGTCCTGCACGGCCACGAGGTCGCGCTCACCGTCGCGCTGCTGCTGGTCCTGGGCGGGGTGTTCCTGCTCGGGTTCAGCGAGGCGGTCAGCGTGGCCATCCCCCTGGTCGCCATCTTCCTCGTGCTGAACGCGGTCGTCATCGGCATCGGCCTGACCCACGTCTTCACCACGCCGGGGGCCTGGTCGGCGTGGACCGACGCCCTCGCCGCGGGCGGAGGAGGCTTCGGTGACCTGGTGGGTCCGGCGCTGTTGGCCTTCCCGCTGCTGGTGCTGGGCTTGTCGGGCTTCGAGACCGGCGTGAGCATGATGCCGCTCGTCGCAGCAGAGGGCGCCGACGCTGAGCAGCGGCTGCGTTCGCGGATCCGCAACACCCGCAGGCTGCTGACCACCGCCGCGCTCATCATGAGCGTCTATTTGCTGTCGGCGAGTTTCGTCACCACGCTCCTCATCCCGCACGAGCTGTTCGAGCCGGGGGGCGCCGCCAACGGCCGCGCGCTGGCGTGGCTGGCCCACGAGCATGTGGGAGAGGCGTTCGGGACTGTCTACGACATCAGCACCATTCTGATCCTGTGGTTCGCCGGCGCCTCCGCTATGGCCGGGCTGGTCAACATCGTGCCGCGCTATCTGCCCGACTACGGCATGGCCCCTGAATGGGGACGCGCTGTGCGCCCCGTCGTGATCGTCTACACCGCCCTGTGCATCCTCATCACGATCGCCTTCGACGCCGACGTCGACGACCAGGCCGGCGCCTACGCCACCGGCATCCTCGCGATGATGGTCTCCGGCGCCTTCGCCGTCACCGTCTCCGTCGCACGCCACCGCCGACGCGCAACCACCGTCGGCTTCGCCCTGCTCACAGCCGTCCTGCTCTACGCCCTGGTCGCGAACATCATCGACAAGCCCGACGGCATCGTCATCTCCGGCTTCTTCATCGCCGGGATCATCGTCGTGTCGCTGATCTCCCGGGTCTCGCGCACCACCGAACTGCGCGCCGACCGCATCGTCTTCGACGAGGCCGCCCGCCGGTTCATCGACGACACCCTCGCCCACGACAACGCCATCAACCTCATCGCCAACCGCCGCCAGGCCGGCGACGTCGCCGAGTACAGCGACAAGGAACGCGAACAGCGCGGCGTCAACCCGGTCCCCGGCCGCGCCGACGTCATCTTCCTCGAGATCGACGTGATCGACCCCTCGGACTTCAGCGACACCCTCACCGTCCACGGAGCCGAAGTCGACGGCTACCGCATCCTGCGCGCGGCCGCGCCGGCCGCGCCGAACGCCATCGCCGCCATCCTGCTGGCCCTGCGCGACGCAACCGGCGTCCAGCCGCACTGCTACTTCGCCTGGGCCGAGGGCAGCCCGCTGGTCCACATGGTCCGCTACTTCCTCCTCGGCCGCGGCGACACCGCCCCGGTCACACGCGAGATCATCCGCAGCCACGAACCCGACCCCGCCCGCCGCCCCGGCATCCACGTCGGAGGCTGACCACCGCACCCGCACGCGGCCACCCCAAGGTTGCCGGGGCGCGGAGACCGAAAGGCATGCCAGACCATGACCTCCACGCCGGACCGCCACATGCGGATCAGGATCATCGTCCTCACCCTCGGCGCGACCGCCATGATCACAGCAGGACTGGCCACCGAATGGTGGTGGCTGCTCGGCTTCGGCGTGTGGACCGTGATCGTGGCGTTCCTGACAGAGATGATCTACCGCCCTTAAGGCGGTGACGCCCGCACTCTCCGGCCCCGTATCAGCCTGGCGTCAATTCCCCCACCCCAAGGAAAGGCTCACCCCATGACTCGGGTGCTCGTGGTGGAGGGCGACCCTCAACTCCTCCGCGCGCTGAAAATCAACCTCCAGGCCCGGAAGTTCGAGTGTCAGGAAGCCAGCACCGGAGCCGACGCGCTGCGGTCCGCCGCTGCACGCACACCCGATGTCATCCTGCTGGACCTTGGTCTGCCGGACATGGACGGCATCGATGTGATCAAGAGCATCCGACGCTGGAGCCAAGTCCCCATCCTGGCCCTGTCCGCCCGGCGCACCTCGCAGGAGAAGGTCCGTGCCCTGGACGCGGGCGCGGACGACTACGTGACGAAACCGTTCAGCATGGACGAGCTGCTCGCCCGGCTCCGCGCCGCCACCCGCAAGGAGGCGATGCCCCACGCCGCGGACCGGTCCCCAGTGGTCATCACCCAAGACTTCACCATCGACCTTGCCGAGAAGAAGGTCCGGCGCGCTGAGCACAGTGTTCGGCTGACCCCCACCGAGTGGCACCTGCTGGAGATCCTCGTCAGCCACCCCGGCCACCTGGTCAGCCAGCGCAAACTGCTTCTGGAGGTCTGGGGGCCGGCATACGCCGACAACGCCAACTACCTGCGGGCCTACATGGCAAAGCTCCGGCGCAAACTAGAGGCAAACCCCTCCCATCCCAGATACCTGATCAACGAGCCGGGCATGGGATACCGCTTCGAACCCTGACCGTCGCCGCCCGACGGTCACGCAATTCCCCAGGTCCTCGGGCTGCCACCTCGCCGACGCGTGTCAGCAGCGCCGGTGCCCAGTCCAGGTCCAGCACGCCGTACCGCCGGTGGATCCAGTGCGGATCGCGCCGCCCGCACCGGGGGTTGATCCGCGGTGGGCATGGACGATCGAGCGGGCCCCGGGGCCGGGCGGCGTGGCTGCACGAGCACGGCTGCGGAAGAGCAGCCGCCGACGGGCCGGAGCTCTCCCTCGGCGAGGCGGTCACCGCCTACGCGCGGCCCGGTTGCGCCGCTGGTAGCTAGGCGCGGGCTGGTGCGAGGTGTGCGGTGTCGTTGAGGGCGGCGAGAACCCAGCGTTCGTTGCCGTAGCGGTCGCGGTGGCGTTCGAAGCGGGTGAGGGAGGCGTGGTCGGTGCCGAAGCCGATCACGGGACTCGCGTCGGCGGGGATCTTCAGCAGCAGGTGGCAGGCGGCGTGGACGGTTTCCCCATGGCCGGCCAGGAGGAGGCTGCGGCCCCGGTGCCGGCTGAGGAACTCGGCGAGGTGGGTGGTGGCCCGTCCCAGGTAGGCGGTCCAGGTTTCCGAGCCGGTGGCATAGGGCTGGTCGGGGTGCGTGTCGGGGGCGCCGCGGAAGGCGTCTTCGACGTCCCGCCACAGCCGTCCGTCGGCGTCGCCGTGGCGGGGGCCGTCCAGGCCTGGGTCAATCCGGAGGGGTAGGCCGAGGGCGTCGGCGAGAGCGGCGCCGGTTTCCCGGACTCGGCGGCGGGGACTGGCGTGGACGGCGTCGAAGACCGCTCCGCTGTTGCGTTGTTCGGCGGCGAGGCGTGCGGCCAGCAGGGCTGCCTGGTGGTGTCCGGTTTCGGTGAGCCCGGTGCAGGTTCGGGGGCCGCCGACGCGGCCTTCGACGTTGCACCGGGCTTGGCCGTGGCGGGCGATGACCAGCCGTGCCGTGATGTTCGCGGGGCCGGCTGTCACAGGGTGGCGGCGAGTTTGTCGGCGGTGCGCAGGGTGAGGGCGGCGAGGGTGAGGGTGGGGTTGGCGGTGCTGCCGGTGGGGAAGACGGAGGAGCCGACGACCCAGAGGTTGGGGTGGGCGTGGGAGAGGCCGTCGGGGTTGACGACGGATGTGGCGCGGTCGGTGCCCATGCGGGTGGTGCCCATGGGGTGTCCGGCGCCGTTGTACTTCAGCGTCGGCTGGAGCGGTTCGACTTCCTCGGCCCCGGCGGTGTGTTCGAGATGTTCCCAGATGCGGCGTGCGACGGAGTGCCCGTAGGCGAGGGCGCGCTTGGAGTAGTCGTCGATCTTGAAGGCGATTTTGGGGCGGGGTACGTCGAGTCCGTCGCGCTGGTCGGAGAGGGTGACGCGGTTGGCCGGGTCGGGGAGTTGCTCGGTGGAGAAGCCGATCCGCATCATGCGGGTGACGCGCTCGGCGAGCCGGTGCTGCAGGTCGTCGCCGTAGTGCTTGAGCCGCTTGGCGGCCGGGTCCCACATGAGCTTGTCGAGGGCGGCGGCGGGGGATTCGAAGCGGCCCCAGCCGTCGTTGCCGATGGTCATGCGGAAGGCACCGGTGGTGCGCCGCCAGTCGCCGTCGCGGAAGGTTTCGATGCTGAGGGTCGACTGGGGGCCGCGGAAGGGGAAGACGGGCTGTCCGAAGAGGCCGACGACTTCCTCGGCGAGGTGGTCCATGAGGTTGCGGCCGACCTGGTCGCTGCGGTTGTCCAGGCCGGAGAGCAGCCACAGCTTCGGCGTCTCGATCGCGTTGAGGGCCAGGACCACGTGGGCGCCGTTGACCTGCTGCTCGGGGCGGTCGGTGGTGGTCCAGTCACGGAAGACCACCGCGGGAGAGGCGTTGCCGGGGCGCGGGACGAGCCGGGTGACGGTGCAGCCGGTGCGCACTTCGACGTCGAGCTCGTCACGGGCCCGCAGGATGTGGACGGAGGCGTCGTACTTCGCGCCGGAGGGGCAGACGGGGATGCAGCTGGAGTTGCCCTGGCAGGCGGGCCGGCCCTGGTAGTCGCGGGAGTTGCGGGCCTGCGGGGTGGTCACGACGGTGATGGGCACCTCGTCGATCTCTTCCAGGGAGGCCAGCGCGGTCCGCACGAGTTCGTCGCCGTAGCTGGCGACGATTCCGGGCATCGGGAAGTCGGTGCTGCGGGGGGTGGCGGTCTCCCATTCGGCGCGGTGGCCGGAGACGCCGAGTTCGTTTTCGGCCTGGGCGTAGAAGGGTTCGAGGTCGTTGTAGGTGAGGGGCCAGTCCACTGCGACGCCGAAGCGGGTCTTCATCTGGAAGTCGCTGGGCAGGAAGCGGGGGCTGTTGCCGCGCCAGGCCCAGGTGCTGCCGCCGACCATGCGCTGGAACCCGCTCTTGTACAGGTCCGGCCCGGTCTCCACGTAGTAGCGGTTCATCGCGACCGGGTCGCCGACGCCGTCCGAGGAAGGCGCGTAGCCGTCCTTGTTGTTGCGCAGGGCGGCGTAGGGGGAGGGGACGTTCTTGGCCGCGGAGAGCTGGTAGGCGTCGACGAACGCCGCGCGCTGGCCGTCGTCCAAGCCGTTGTCGCCGGCGTCCAGGAGCAGCACGCGGGCCTGGGGCTTGGCTTCCTTGATGCGGCAGGCGGCGAGCGCGCCGGCCACCCCGGCGCCGACGATGACGACGTCGTAGGAGGTGGTGTCCATACGGGTGTGTCCTCGTTTCAGGGGTGCTGGGCCCAGTAGCCGTAGCCGCCGGGTACCGGCGCGGCGGAAAGCGGGTGCGCCCGGATGACCTGCCAGATCAGCGCGTCGCGGTAGCGGGCCGGTGTCCCTGGCCCGGCTTGGGTGTTGTCGGGGCGGGTGAACTGGGCGCTGTACCAGATCGCGAGGGTCTCGCGGGCGATACGGGCAAGCTCCGGGTCGGCGTTGACCGCGGCGAACAGCGCCGCTGCGGGATCGTTCTCGGCGGAGACGGTGCGGTAGGTGTCGATCAGGCGGGCGACCGCGGCCGGGTAGTGGGTTTCGAGACGGGTCCGGTGGGCGTCGGCGGTGGCCTGGTCCAGGGGCGTCTGGCCGGTCAGGAGTTCGGACAGGGCGCGGAAGTCCGCGGCGTGGGTCATGGGGTTCGGCTCCTTCTCAGTTCTGCATGAAGACCAGGTCCTCCGGTGGGCGGGTCATCTTCACGGTGGTGCCCGAGACCTCGACGACCTCGTCGAGGCCGGTGGTGAGCTGCCCGGTTGGCACGACCAGGAAGTTGTCGGCCTCCTGGTCCAGGTAGCCGCGGAAGCCGGCGAGGTCCGTGTCGCCGAGGCTGAAGTACTCCACCAGCCGGCGGAACAGCTTGGGCCACAGGACCATGTCCTCGGCCACCGGACCGGCGTCCGTGATCGAGTCCAGCCCTGTGACCGTGGCCCCCGAAAGGGTCTTGTCCGCGGCCCACACGCCCTTGCCCGCCGCCTTCGCCCGGTGGGCCGCAACGGTCAGGTCGTTGCGCAGCCCGTGGAACAGACTCCGGTAGTACAAGGGGTAGACCAGGCCCTCGTCGATCAGGTGGTAGTTCAGGGTGCTCTGCAGCAGCGCACTGTCGACGAAGACGTGCGTGCCGCTGGCAGCCGGGTGCGAGCCCCGCCCGGCGAAGGCGATGCAGCGGTTACTGGGGTCCGCGCCCCGGGTGAAGATGAAACCGGGCACGCTCGCCGGCGTCGTGGACGCCACCTTCCCGTCCGCACCCCACGCCACGCTGGTGAACCCCACCCACCTCAGCAGCTCCTCCCGGGCCGTCGCCGGCAGCGGGGCGGGCTGGGCGACCTCGGAGCCCGTCCGGCCGAAATGGGTCTCCAGGGCGTCGATGCCCTCAAGGCGGAGCCTCCCGCGGCCGGCCCCGTTGCGCTTGACCCGGTAGGGCCCGCAGACGTAGTCCCACTCCTCGGTTTTGTCGGGCCGGAACGCGATGGTGTCCCCGTCCGGCTGGGTCTCCACGATCTCGTACGAACCCTTGATCAACAGCATGGCCATGACGGCACGGCTCCCCTTACGCTGCAACAGACCTGTCGTTGCTCAATGTGACGATAGGGGGAAGTGTTGCTACTTTGCGTCACGTGCGCGTGGAAACGGCACCGGCGCGGCCGAACGGCCGATCAGGGTGCCAGGCCGCGACCGCTGCCCGTTCCGCGGCAACACCTCCGTCCGCCCACCGCTGGCTGGCTCGAATGCTCCGCCGCGGACATGGCCTCAAGGACGCCCTGGCCGACGAGCCCCGCGTCTCCCCCGTTCCGCACGGCACTGCATCTGTCGCCCAGCACGGCGAGCGCTCCTGGGGTGTTGTCAGTGGCGGCTGAAAGGATCACCGGATGTCCTACTCTGCCGCTGCCATCACCGCCTACTGGAACGCTGCTGCCCCGGACTTCGACAGCGAGCCCGACCACGGCCTCAAGGCCGCGGACACGCGCGCCGCATGGGCGAAGCTCCTCACTGCCTGGCTGCCCTCCGCCCCGGCCGACGTGCTGGACGTAGGTTGCGGTACCGGGTCGCTCTCCGAGCTGATCGCCGCGGCCGGGCACCGAGTGACCGGGGTGGACCCGGCGCCGCGGATGGTGGAGCTGGCCCGGGCCAAGCTGGTGGCCGTCGGCCTTCCGGGCCGGTTCCTGGTCGGCGACGCCGCGGTGCCGCCCACGCGCCATGAGAAGTTCGACGTCCTGCTCTCCCGCCACCTGGTGTGGACCTTGCCCGGTCCGCAGGCTGCCCTGACCGAGTGGGTGTCCCGGATCCGCCGCGGCGGCCTCCTCGTACTCGTCGAGGGCCGCTGGCGCGAGGCCGGGCAGAGCGGAGTGCCGTACGTCGCCGGCGCCGACGAACTGCCCTGGCACCGGGGCATCGCCGCTGACGACCTTGCCGACGCGGTACGCCCGCTCGTGGCCGACCTGCGCATCGAACCCCTCAGCGCCGATCCCGCTCTGTGGGGCGGCCCGGTGACTGACGAACGATACGCCCTGATCGCACAGGTCTGACCGCTCGGGCAGCTGCCGCAACAGCTCTGCCCTGCGGCCGCCGTGAGAGAGGGGGGCGGCTGTCGTGCCCGGCGGCTTGGCGCAGGAATCAGGCAGGTTCGCGGCCCAGCTCCGCGGCGCGCCGGTAATACTCGTAGAGGCCGTCGAAGAGGAGGTTGGCGACGGCCATGGTACGGATGTCGTCGCCGGTCATGGACAGGCCCCGCAGGACCACGTCGAGGCCGGCGGCTTCGGGGGCATCGAAGCGTTCGTCGTCGATGTCGGCTTCGTGGACGATCTGCGCGATGCGCCGCAGGACGGGGTCGCCGGTGAGCTGGTGGACGCGCAGGATGGTCTCGAAGCTGCAGTCGCCGTGGTGGTGGCCGAGTTCGGCGCCGCGCATGTCGAAGGGAGTCGCGTCGGCGGGGACCTGGGCGGGGTCGGTGACGAAGACGAACTCGGCTGCGGGGTCGATGAAGCGGCCGATCAGCCAGGCGCAGGCGGCGCGGTCGATGTGGATGCCGGCGCGGGTGGCCCACTTCATGGGGTGCTCTCTTCCGTGGTGTTGGCGGGGTGCAGGGCGTTGACGGCCTGCTCGGCGGTGTCCCGGTCGGGCGGGGGGAAGTAGTCGCGGCGCTGGATGCGGCGCAGTTCGGCGCGCAGTTTGGTCAGCGCGCGCCGCCGTTCGGCGTCGTCTCCCTGCCGGGCGGCTTCGGCTCGGGCGAGAACCTGCTGATACTCGGCGGCCCGGGCCCGCGTCATGGCCTCGACGAGGTGCTGCTCGTGGCCGGCGGCGGCCGGGTGGGCGATCCACACGGTGGCAGTCCCGCCGAAGTCGGTCACTTCCTCGGCGCTCCACTCCAACTGTTCGCGGGTGCGGGCGTCGGCGGGCAGTGCGACGAGGCCGTCGCTGATCTGCGCGACGCCCAGGCGCTTGAGCTTGCGCCACACGGTGATCCGCGGGGTGGAGGGCTCCCGGGGCAGGCGGTAGGAGAGCAGAACCCACTCCAGCTCGGCGGACGGGCCGCTCACGCGATGTGTCCTGGGCGGCCTGCTCTGGTGGCGTCCGAAGGCTGCAACGAGTTGTTCATGTCCATCCCCCGGGATCTGTCTTCCACCGGCCTGAGTCGTGGTGTAACCATGGTTACACAGCACTGGGCGGGGTGGGGGAGCGCGGTCGCGCACGCCGAATCCGTCCGACCGCGGCCGCGTGCAACGGCCTGATCAGGACGAAAGGGAGTGCCGGTGACCGCCACCGCCCAGCCCCCCAGCCCCCGGGCCCGAGCCGACCGCGCCGCCGGTGGTGATGTGATCCCGCTGCGGCAGGCGACCCGGGCCTGGTTCGCGATCTCTTGGCAGACCTTCGGTGGTCCGGCCGGGCAGATCGCGGTGATGCAGCGGGCGCTGGTGGAGGACAAGCGGTGGATCGGCCAGCAGCGGTTCAACCACGCCCTGAGCTACTGCATGCTCCTGCCGGGACCGGAGGCCCAGCAGCTGGCGATCTACACGGGGTGGCTTCTCAACGGCACCCGTGGTGGGCTGATCGCCGGCACGCTCTTCGTTCTGCCCGGTGTCCTCGCGCTGCTCGCGTTGTCCGCGCTGTATGTCGCCTTCGGGTCGACGGCGGCGGTTACCGGCGTGTTCGCCGGCCTGGCGCCCGCGGTGGTCGCCATCGTCGTGCAGGCTGTCTCCCGGGTCGCCAAGCGCTCCCTGACCCACCCGCTCCTGATCGCCCTGGCGGCAGCGTCCTTCGCGGCGCTGGCCCTGTTCTCCGTACCGTTCCCGGCGGTCATCGCCGCCGCCGCTCTCGCCGGATGGCTCATCGGCCGCTACAGGCCCGACGCACTCAAGCCGACGGGCGGGCATAGGGCCGATGACGGGCCACCGCCGCTGATTCCCGATGACGCCCTCCACCACGAGCAGCCCGGCCGCCGGCGTACCTGGCGCATCCTCACCGCCGGCCTGCTGCTGTGGGCCGTCCCGGTGGCCGCCGTCGCCGTCCTGACCGGGACGGGAAGCGTGTTCACCACCCAAGGGCTGTTCTTCTCCGGCACCGCGCTGGTCACCTTCGGCGGCGCCTACGCGGTCCTGGCCTTCGTCGCCCAGCAAGCGGTGCAGACCTACGGCTGGCTCAGCGCCAAGGAGATGGTCAGCGGCCTGGCCCTCGCCGAGACGACCCCCGGTCCGCTGATCATGGTGGTGCAGTTCGTCGCGTTCCTCGGCGCCTACCGCGACCCCGGCAGCCTCGACCCGTGGGCCGCGGCCCTGCTCGGCGCACTGCTCACCACCTGGGTCACCTTCGTGCCGTGCTTCCTGTTCATCTTCCTCGGCGCCCCCTACATCGAGCGCCTGCGCGGCAACCGCAGGATCTCCGCCGCCCTGACCGGCATCACCGCCGCCGTCGTCGGCGTCATCGCGAACCTCGCCCTGTACTTCGCCGAACACGCCCTCTTCACAGACGTGGACGCCAAGAGCTTCGGCCCCCTGCATATCGCCCTGCCCGACCTGACCACACTGCGCCCCGCCGCCCTCGCGATCACCGTGCTCGCGGCGCTGCTGATCTTCAAGCTCCGCTGGAGCGTCCTGCGGACCCTCGGCGTCTGTGCCACCCTCGGACTGGGCGCAGCCGTGGCAGGCCTTCCCGGCATCTGAGCCGTGGGCCGCGGATACGCGCGGCTACGCGTCGGCGGAGATCGCGGCGGCGTGCGGGGTGTCGCGCAGGCCCATGCGCAGGTGCTCGACGTGGAAGAGGGCCTGGTCCAGGAGCTGGGCGACGTGGTGGTCGTAGAGGGTGTAGACGATCGAGCGCCCCTGCCTCTCGCCGGCCACCAGGCCGAGGTTGCGCAGCAGGCGCAGCTGGTGGGAGCAGGCGGAGGGTTCCATCTCGACGGCTTCGGCGAGTGCGGCCACCGCGCAGGGGCCTTCCTGGAGGCGGGCGAGGATCCGCAGCCGGGAGGGGGTGGCCAGGGCCTGGAGGGTGGCGGCGACGTCGGCGGTCCCCACGGCGTCGAGGCGTTCGCGGGTGGTGGCGCGGTGTCCGCCGTCGGTTTCGTGGCCCATGCCGCCCATCTTACCGATAACACATGAAGACCTGTTCATATGTTCTTGTATGGTGGTGGTGTCGCACAGAGGCCGCCGAGGTCCTGCGCTCGGCCGTCCCGTCGTCTCCCGGAAGGCGCTTTTGCCGTGAGCACCCACCACGAACACGATCACCACCACGGCTCTGCCGCCGGGCATCGCGACGGCCATGACCACAAACACGGCGGTACGGGTTCGCGGTGGTCGCGTCTGCGGCATCACGTCGCGCATCTGGTGGCCCCGCACAGTCACGAGGCAGCCGACAAGGTCGACTCCGCGATGGAGACCTCCAAGGAGGGCATGCGCACCCTGTGGCTGTCGCTGGTCATCCTGGGCCTGACCACCGTCGTCCAGTCGGCGGTGGTCGCCCTGTCGGGATCCGTGGCGCTGCTCGGCGACACCATCCACAACGCCGCCGACGCGCTGACCGCCGTTCCGCTGGGTATTGCGTTCGTGCTGGGGCGGCGGGCGGCGAACCGCCGCTACACCTACGGCTACGGCCGCGCCGAGGACCTCGCCGGGGTCGCCATCGTGCTGACCATCGCCGCGTCCTCCGCTCTGGCCGCCTACACGGCCATCGACCGGCTGCTGAACCCGCGGGAGGTCACCCACCTGTGGGCGGTGGCGGCCGCCGCGCTCGTCGGGTTCATCGGCAACGAATGGGTGGCCCGCTACCGGATCCGCACCGGCCGCAAAATCGGCTCGGCCGCACTGGTCGCCGACGGACTGCACGCCCGCACCGACGGCTTCACCTCGCTCGCCGTGCTGTTCGGCGCGGGCGGCGCGGCCATCGGCTGGAAGTACGCCGACCCCATCGTCGGCCTGCTCATCACCCTCGCGATCCTCGCCGTGCTGCGCGGCGCGGCCCGGGAGGTCTACCGGCGGCTGATGGACTCCGTCGACCCTGCACTGGTCGACAAAGCCGAACACGCCCTGCGCGGCGTGGACGGCGTCCGCGGTCTGGGGCAGGTGCGGATGCGATGGATCGGACACGCCCTGCGCGCGGAGGCCGACATCGTCGTCGATCCCCAGCTGACGGTGGTGCAGGCCCACGAGCTCGCCGTCGCGGCGGAGCACGCGCTGATCCACGCGGTGCCCCGGCTCACCGCCGCGACCGTCCACACCGACCACACCCACAGCGCTGGCCAGCACGCCGTGCTCGCGCATCACGGGGCGGGCTGACCCCACCCGAGAACCGCGAACGGCCCGGCCCCGTGACCGTGATGGTCGACGGGGCCGCCGTACGCCGGAGGGCCGCAATCCGCAGGCGGGCCGGTTCGCCGAACCAGCCGAAGGTTGTCGACCTCTACACCCTCTAACCATGTCGCCACATTGGTGCGGCGCAGGCCCTCGGTACCGTCACGGGGCCACCACAACCGCACTAGAGGAGACACCCGCTCGTGGACCTGGGCATCATCGGGCAGGCGGTCGGGCTGTTCGCTGTCACCAACATCGACGACATTCTGATCCTGGCGCTGTTCTTCGCCCAGGGCGCGGGGCACCGCGGCTCCACCCGCCGGATCGTGCTGGGCCAGTACCTGGGCTTCGCCGCGATCCTCGTTGTCGCGGCCGCCGCGTTCGGCGCCACGTTCCTGCCCGAGTCCGCCATCCCTACCTCGGTCTGCTGCCGCTCGCGCTGGGCCTCAAGGCCGCCTGGCAGGCGTGGAAAGACCACCGCAACGCCGACAGGAGCGAGGAGGAGACACAGGCCAAGGAGGGCGGGCCAAGTCCGCTGGAGGTCGCCGCGCTCACCTTCGCCAACGGCGGCGACAACATCGGTGTCTACGTGCCCGTCTTCGCCACCGCCGGCGTCGGTGGGATGAGCGTGTACGCGCTCGTGTTCCTCGTGCTGTGGCGGTGTGGTGCTTCGCGGGCCGCTTCTTCGCCACCCGGCCGGTCATCGCCAAGGTCCTCGCCAGCTGGGGCCACATCCTGCTGCCCCTGGTCCTGATCGGTATCGGCCTGCTCATCCTCATCGAGGGCGGCGCTTTCGGCCTGTGAGACCCGCTGAATCGTGAGAGGGCCTGCGGTGTCTTCCCCTGAAGATGGGGGCGTGCCGTAGCGGGCACAGGCCGCGACCAGCGAGGATGCCTGCTGTGGCCACCAAGAACGACCTCACTCCCCTGCGTTCGGCGCACCAGACGCCTCTGGTGTTCGGTGCGGGAGCGGCCATCGGCGTTCTCGGCGGGATGATCGGCTTGGGAGGCGCAGAGTTCCGCCTGCCGCTGCTGATCAGCCTGTTCGGGTTCGCCGCGCTCTCGGCGGTCATCTTGAACAAGGCGATGAGTCTGGTCGTGGTCCTGGTCGCGCTGCCTGCCCGCCTGGCAGCTGTCCCGGCCTCGGAGGTGGCCGCCCACTGGCCTGTCGCGGTCAACCTACTGGCCGGGAGCCTGCTGGGCGCGTGGGCCGGAGCGTCCTGGGCGGTGCGCATGCGCAGCTCCACCCTGTACAAGGTGCTGGCTGCTCTGATGGTCCTCATGGCCGCAGCCCTGCTGCTCACGCACACGACCGCCCTGGGAACGCTCGCCCTGCCGCTGTGGGCTCAGGTGCCCTGCGGGGTCGTTGCCGGGTTCGGCATCGGGGTGGTCGCGGCGATCATGGGGGTGGCCGGGGGCGAGTTGCTGATCCCGACGATCGTGCTGCTGTTCGCGGTGGACATCAAGACCGCGGGAAGCCTCTCGCTGCTGGTGTCGCTGCCGACCATGCTCGTGGCCTTCGCCCGTTACAGCCGCGACGGAAGCTTCGCCGTGCTCGGCGCCAACGTCCGCTTCACCCTGACCATGGCAGCAGGCTCGATCGCCGGCGCGGTCCTGGGTGGCCTGCTCCTGGGCGTGTTCTCGGATGTGGTCCTGATTCCTGCGCTGGCGGTGATGCTGCTCGTGTCCGCGGTCAAACTCGCCCGCCACACCTGAGCGCGCGCAGGCGAGCTCACCAGGTTGCATCCGGTACCCAGGTACAGGTTTACCGTCGGAGGTGCCCCCCACCACCGGGGACGCCGAGCGGCTGACCTCGCTGTCGACCGCGCCGTCGTCCGCTGCACCGCGAAGCCCAGGCGGTTGTGCGCTCGCCGCTTGCCCTCGATCAGCTCGCGGTCCGCGTCGTCCAGGAAGAAGAACCGCTCCAGCTCCGTACGGTACGGCGCCCACGGTTTTCGTTCCGATGTTCCTCACCCACATCCCGCACGCACTCGACGGCTGATGCCCTGCGCAGACTGGCTCCGCACGACGCTCGGGCTCGCCGCCGCCCCTCTGGCGACTGCCATGTGACACACCCGCCCGGCCCCCTCGACATCTTGTGCTTCGTCCATATCCGGTAACGTCAACTTTATGCGCACAGAAGACCACAAAGGGCTACTCGCCCTGGTAGTTGCGCTGCTTGCCGCCTTGTTCTGCACCGTCGCTGGGTCGCCCACTCACGTCCACCACGCGCCACACGCCGCCGTCTCAGCGCACCACGAGGCCGACCACGGCCATGCCCCGGGCGAAGCTCCTGCGCATCTGCCGGGCGACGACCACTGCTCCCGGCAGCAGTCCTCCTTCAGCACCCCGGGGCCCGGCCGTCTCGCCTCCCACGCCCTCACCGCGGACCAGACGGCCGGGTCGGCAGATGCCGCCGGGCATTCCTCCCAGCGTGCCGCGAGCGACCCCCCATGGCGGGATGGCTCCCCCGGACAGTCCCGCCTGTGCCTCTGGCGCATCTAGAAGAACGCCCCCGGACCGAGCAGTCGGTCCCACGCCCCTGCCCGCCCTGTCCTGCCGAGGGCCGGGAGCGTGCCGCTGCCGTACGGCGTTCTTCTCGCACCAGAAAGCAGACACGATGCACCACCCTTCCACCGGCCTGCTCTCCAGCCGCGCCGGCCGCTCCCTCGCGGCCGCAGTCGGCAACACACCCGTCGTCTGGATCTCCGATCCGCTCACCCCGCCCGGACGCGGCTTCTGGGCCAAACTCGAAGGCCTCAACCCCGGCGGGATCAAGGACCGCCCCGCGCTGCACATGGTCGACCGGGCCCGTGCCCGCGGTGATCTGCTCCCCGGCGACGAGATCATCGAGTCCAGCAGCGGCACCCTCGGGCTGGGGCTCGCCCTGGCCGGGAAGATCCACCGCCACCCGGTCACCATCGTCACCGACCCGGGCCTCGAACCGGACATGCACCGCCTCCTGTCCGCCCAAGGCGCTCACGTCGACCTCGTCACCACCGCGCACCCCGTCGGGGGCTGGCAGGAAGCCCGGCGCCTGCGCGTACGCGAACTCCTCGCCCAGCGGCCCGGCGCCTGGTGCCCCGACCAGTACGCCAACCCCGACAACACCGCCGCCTACGCCCCCCTCGCCCGGGAACTCACCACCCAGCTCGGCCGGATCGACGTCCTGGTCGTCAGCGTCGGCACCGGGGGCCACTCCGCCGGCATCAGCCGTGTCCTGCGCACCCGCTTCCCGCGCCTGAAGGTCATCGGCGTGGACGCCACCGGCTCGACCATCTTCGGACAACCCGCCCGGCCCCGGCTCATGCGCGGCCTCGGCAGCAGCATCCATCCCCGCAACGTCGCCTACGGCCAGTTCGCCGAGGTCCACTGGGTGGCACCGGGCGAGGCCGTCTGGATGTGCCGCCACCTCGCCGGCTCCCACTACGTCTGCGGCGGCTGGAGCGTCGGAGCAGTCGCCCTCGTCGCGAGCTGGGCCGCCCGCACCCACCACGCGGGCACCCGCATCGCAGCCGTCTTCCCCGACGGCCCCCACCGGTACCTGGCCACCGTCTACAACGACGACTACTGCCGCGACCACGACCTCCTCGACTCTCCCCCGGCCGCCGAACCCGAGGAGATCAGCCACCCCGGCGAACGCGAAGCCGTGCGCTGGACCCGCTGCCGCCGCGTCGCACCGCCCGCACCGCAGGCCGGCAGATGACCACCGGACTCCTCACCCAGGTCCGCTCCTACGACCGCAGCGTCCAGCTCCTGCTGCTCAACCAGTTCACGATCAACCTGGGCTTCTACATGCTGATGCCCTACCTCGCCCAGCACCTGTCCGGGAAGCTCGCCCTGACCGGCTGGCTGGTCGGCCTGATCCTGGGCATGCGCAACTTCAGCCAGCAGGGCATGTTCCTGCTCGGCGGCAGCCTGGCCGACCGATTCGGGTACAAGCCTTTGATCGTGGCCGGCTGCACCCTGCGCACCGTCGGCTTCGCCGCCCTCGCCGTGGTCGACTCCGTTCCCGGCCTGCTGGCCGCCTCCGCCGCCACCGGATTCGCCGGAGCCCTCTTCAACCCGGCGGTGCGCGCCTACCTCGCCCGCGACGCGGGTGAACGGCGCGTCGAAGCCTTCGCCCTGTTCAACGTCTTCTACCAGGCGGGCATCCTGGCCGGACCCCTCGTCGGACTCGCCCTGACCCGCATCGACTTCCGCCTGACCTGCCTCGTCTCCGCCGCCGTCTTCGCCGTGCTCACCCTCATCCAGCTCAAAGCCCTGCCCCAGGCCCGCGGCGCGGACACGCAGGCCAAGGAGAGCATCGTCCGGCAGTGGCGGCAGGTCGTAGCCAACCGGCCCTTCCTGCTCTTCGCCGCCGCGATGAGCAGCTCCTACGTCCTGTCCTTCCAGGTCTACCTCGCACTGCCCATGGCCCTCGGGGCCGCGGCCCCCGACGAGCGCACCGCCGAGATGGGAACGAGCGCACTGTTCGCGGTGTCGGGCATGGCCACGATTCTTGGCCAGACCCGCATCACGGCCTGGTGCAAGCAGCGGTGGACACCCCATCAGGCGATCGGCGTCGGGCTTCTCCTGATGGGCGCAGCGTTCCTGCCGCTCCTGACGCCTGTACCTGCGTCAGGATTCGGCAGGGTGGTCGGTGCGGTGGCGCCCGCCCTGGTGTGCGGGCTGCTGCTGGCCGTCGCCACGATGATCGTCTACCCCTTCGAGATGGACACCATCGTCGCGCTCTCAGGAGACCGGCTCGTCGCCACTCACTACGGCTTCTACAACACCTTGTGCGGCATCGGCATCACCATCGGCAACCTCCTCACCGGCGCCGCCCTCGACGCAGCCCACCAGGCCGGCACTCCAGCCCTTCCCTGGCTGGCACTGTCTGCTCTCGGAGCGGCCAGCGCCCTGGCCATCCGCCTCCTCAGCCGCCGCGGCCACCTGGGCGCGATCCCTGAAGCGAAAGACCAGGCCACGGCCGGCCGGCGGTAATCAACGGTGAAGGGGAGCCCACCGGACCGGCGAGCCCTCTTCGAAGGCGTGCCCGGCATGACCGCCATGAGCGCACCCGGCGCCCCCTCGCCGCCGTCACCTACGCCGACTCCACCGTCACTGGCGTCGTCACCAGGGAAGACCTCCTCGAGGAACTCGTCGGCACAGCCCACTACGCCCGGCCCTGAGCCGGCCCCACAGCGCGATGGCCGGCACCCGAACGTGGGTGCCGGCCATCGGCGTACCGGACTGCGCCTCCTCAGCCGACCAAGCCGGGCACCCGGAGGCCACCAGAATCCGTGAGGTGACCGGGGGCTCACGCGAAGCGTGAGCGAGAGCCGGACCGGCCGGTTCGGCCCGGTCCGCTACTCGGTGCGGCGCGAGCGGGGATCAGCCCACCAGTCGAGGGTGAACTTCTTCAACGCGTCGAGATCGAACTCTTTACAGCTCAGGGTCCGGTAGGCGTTGACGGCCTTGAAAGCCTCCTTCTGAGCAGGAGCGGGTCCCCCGACCACACGGCCGGACAGCGGGTCGGTCACATAGGTCCGCAGTGCGTCCAGTTCAGCTGCCGGGAGCTGGGGCCGGTACTGGACGATGACGAAGCCGTCGCCGATGATGTGGCCGAACGCGGATTCGGGGGCCGGCTGGTCGGGCTCGGTGAACTGCACCTTCGGGTGCCCGGAGTCACCCGCGAACGACTCGGTGCGATCACGGACTTGGCAGTTGCTCAAGGCCTGCGCCGTCTCGGTCGGTTTGCCGACGACCACCAGAAGTGCGGCAGCCACCACGCCGCATGCCACGAGCGCGGCCTGCGCACCTTGCACCACGCGCTTGGTGGGGCGGAACCGGGTCGGAAGCCTGCGGACGGCCGCAGCGAGGCCGACGAATGCGGCAATCGCGGCCATCTGCCCGATCTCCACGCCGAGATTGAACGCCAGAACCCGCCAGACCAGTCCGTCCTCGGGCAAGTTGAGGTCCTGCAGGCGGGTGGCCAGGCCCAAGCCGTGGACGAGGCCGAAACCGGCGACGGCGGGCGCGAACCAGCGGCGCTGGCCCGCGCCGAGCAGGCCGACCACGCCCGCGAAGACCAGGCTCAACGCGACCACGACATCCACAACGACCGGATTCACACGCCACCCGGCGAGTGTCGCGATCAGCAGGGTGGTGCTGTGACCCAGGGCGAACAGGCTGATCAGCCCGGCAGCGCGACGGGCCGAACCCGCCAAGAGGAGGACCGCGGCGACAAAGAGCAGGTGGTCCCAGCCCAACAGCATGTGCGTGGTGCCCAACCAGACGAACTCCGGAGCGCTCTTGTCTGCCGCGGGGCCGATGCCATGCGCGGACGCCGACGGCGCAGACGCTGCCAGGAGCAGGGCTGTCAGCGATATGAGGACAGCCCCTCGGTATTGCGGGTGGAGCATGCGTGCAGCCTTTCAAGAGACGGGCGCCTTCGTGACGCCACAGCAGCCGGGCAACGCCGAAGCCCACCATCGCCTGGACCGTTCTTCAGGAGGCGACGGACCGCGGCAGATCACGCCCGTGAGCGCACAGAGACCAGTCAAGAACCGTGGCATGGCGCTGAAAGCCAGCGTTGTGGCGGGTCAGCCCGGCTCCGCGCCGAGCGAGCATAGCGGTCATCACCTCAACTGGACCCGCTGCCAACGCCGCACGAACGGGAGCGCCCGCGGCCAGCTACCTCCTGGACAGCTGGTCCGACTACCTCGCCGCCCGAGCAGAACTCACCACAGCCCTACCCCCCCCGGCGGACTGACCCGTCACGCGCGCGCTTGCGATGCGACGCCATTGGCGATCCCGCCTCCGCCCGGGAACTCCGCGATGAGCGGCGTCGGCGGTAATGGCGCTCTTGTCGTGGTCAACCCGTTCAGTTGATCTCCCACTCCTTTGCGTGATCTTCCTTGGTGTGTCCGGGTGCATCAGCCCAGGGTCCCGACAGTCTTCGGTCTGCGACGAATTCGGCCTGTCGCGGGGCCCACATGCTCATCCGGAGGTAAGGCGTGAGTGCTCGGGCGCTGCGTGTGCGCGGCCTGTCGTCGCTGCCGCGCCGTGACGGCGCGGACAAGTGTGATCCGGTCGAGTTGCTCGTCGACATCACCTATGTGCTGGCGTTGTCGATGGCGGTGACCCTGATGAGCCGGCAGCCGGGGATGGGCGGCGTGCTGCAAGCCGTTTCGGTGTTGTTGGCGGTGGTCGGGCTGTGGCAGTACTCCGTCACCGTTGTCACGATCATCTCGGTCAAGTCCGCGTTGCCCAAACTCTTGATGATCTTGCAGACGGGGTTGTTCCTCGCCCTGGCTATCACCTTGCCGGAGGCGTTCACCGACCAGAGCGGCGGGTTGAACGGCCCGGTCGTGTTCGCCCTGATGCTCACCCTGAACGCCGTGTGCGGCCTGGCGCAGTGGACGTTGGTCGCGGTCGGGCAGCCGACGCTGTATCGCAACGTCGCCGTGGTGCAGGCCGGGTATGTGCTGCTGGCGGCGGCCGCCTGGGCCTCCCTCGCCGCGCACGGCGCGGCCAAGGCGGTATGGATCCTGCTCGGTGTGCTCGCCTTCTACGGGCTGGCGTCGTTCACGAACATGCCGATCTACGACCGCTTCGGGATCGGGCAGACCGAGCAGTGGCACCAGTTCGGGCTGCGGGCGTTCGGGGAGCGCTACGCCGCCTCCTACACGGTGGCGTGCTGCCTGTCGCTTGAGCTGCTGGAGCAGGCTGGACAGGCCGGCCGCCTCTCGGCGGGGCTGGTGGTGCTGGTATTGGCCGCGTTGCTGATCGCCTACCTGCTCCTGCAGCTGTACGCCCCGCTGGTTCATGCCGCCTACCGCCGCCTGGATCCCTCCCTGGGAGAGGCGACGGTCGGGCAGGCACAGGCGCAGATCTTCTCCTACTTCCTGGGCCACAGCCTGATGTGCGGCGGCCTGGCGGTATCCGCCGGGGCGTTGAGTTCGGTGTTCACCGACCTCGCCTCCTCCTCTTCCCGTTTCGGGCCGCCGATCGGCACGACGGCTTTGGTGGAGCTGTACGGCGGCGTCGCGTGCTGCCTGCTGGGGCAGGCGATGTTCTCTTCCACCACCCGCTGGCGCCTGGACGGGCTGCCTCTGGGCGGCGCGGCCGTGGTGGGTGCGCTGCCGGTGCTCTTGGTGGGGTGCCCCGCGCTGCTCGCCGTGCTGGTGCTGCTCGCCGTCTGCGCCGTCCTGTTGCGCCTCACGCGGCGCAGCGCCGCCAGGGCCGCCCGCCGCTCGGCCGTGGGTATCCCCCGGCGGTGGCGTCCGGTGGTCCGCTTCAACAAGCGGGGCCACGAGCTGTCGGGCTTCGAGTTGATGTTTGATGTGATGGCGGCGTTTGCGTTCTGCCAGACCGATGTCCTGGTGTTGCGTGATCCCAGCGCCGAGGGTGCGTTGCGGGGTCTGCTGGTCCTGGCCATGCTGTGGGGTCTGTGGATGAGCTTCGTGTGGGCCGCCAACACCGCCGATGCCGACGCCGGCACCATCCGCACCCTGCACATCGTCGCGCTGGGCGGCCTGGTCTTTTTGGGGCTGGCATTGCCGCGGGCCTTCATCGAGCCCGGCTTCAACGCCCGTGTGATGGTGTTCCTGGCCGCCTACTTGATCACCCGCTGGGCGTCCGCATGCGCGTTGTGGGTGATCCAAGGACGCACCGCCGGGTACCGGCCGCTGCTCGTGATCGCCGCCAGCGTGGCGACCGCCACGCTGATCGGCGCCTCCACCCAGATGCCGCAGCGGTTGCGGGTCGGCTTGTGGCTGGCCGCCCTGGCCTGCGAAGCCATCGCGGCGTACTCCTTCACCCGACGCTGGTGGGTTGCCGCACCATCCCATATCGCGGAGAGGTTCGCGTTCATCGTCATCATCGGCCTGGACATGTCCCTGGGCGGCATGGCCTTCCAGCTGGGCGGTGCACCCATCGGAACCCCCCAAATGATCCTCGTCGCCCTCGCGCTGGTGAGCGTGACCGTCATGTGGTGGCTGTACTTCTCGCTGCTGCAGCCGAACGCCGAACACCGCCTGACCCAGACGGATCCCGCCGTGCAGCGGCGTGTCCACAACCGCCTCGCGTACGGCTACTTCAACGTGGCCCACCTGGTCGTGCTCGCCGGGATGGTCGCGTTCGGCTTCGGCCTGCGCGCCATCGCACGCGATCTCGGCGCAGCCCCCACCGCCGTGTGGGGGCCGCGGCTGCCCGGGCTGGGGGCGATCGCCCTGGGCGTCGGCCTGGCCGTCTTCGCCGTAGGCATCACCGCCATGTGGGCGCTGCAGGGGCACCGCCCCCGCGCGGGCGTTCTCGCCGTCACCGTCGCGAGCCTGGCGCTGATCCCCTTCGCGGTCCACCGCGCCTGCCTGCCCGCCCTCGCGGGCTTCGTCGGCCTGTCCCTGGCGCTGCTCGCCGCCGAAGCCCGAAGCCCGCTACGCCGCGCCGCCACCGGGACCCAGACGGATAACGGTCCGGACGAAAACGCCCCGTCGGCCCAGCCCACCGCGCTCGCGTCGTTCGAGGTGCTGGACGCCGACGGCGACGGAGTCATTACGTGGCGGGACTTCACCCTGCAGCTGCACCGCATCCAAAGCGACTCCGCCACTACCGACCCCACCCTCGTGCACCGCACGGAGGTTGCCTATCGGGCGTTGTGGACGGCGATCGGCCAGGCCATGGACACCGACCGCGGCCGGGTCATCACCCGCGCGGAATACACCGCCTACCTCGCCCGCCCCGACCTGGGCCTGTCCGCCGGCGTGCCTCAGCCCCAAACCCCGGCCGACGCCGCCGACCGATCAGCTACGGAGACACGATGAAGGACTTCCACAATCTCCCCGTCCCCCGGATGAACGAGGCGACGTCGCAGGCGCACGACGGTGGAGCAACCGGTCACGATCTGGAATCCCACCACGAGTGGATGACGGCGTTCTGGCATGCCAGCAGGATGGTTGGGAAAGTGCTTCCTCCGACCGGCACTGACGCATTGCGCTATGTCGGGCCGAGGGACCGAGAATTCCTTGAAGCTTTTTTCGCCTGGTACTGCCGAAGGTTCCCTGTCACGCAACACCTCAACCTGAAGCATCTGAAGGACCAGACGCACCTGACTGTCATGTCCTTCCCGAAAGTGCGGGATTTCAGCACGCTGGCCACGCTCAACCACGCCATGCTGGTCACTTTCCATGTCGACGACCACCGCCACCAGCTGGATCTGGTGCGGCTGCTCGACGACAGCCGGGCGGACCCGGTGGTCCACGCGTTCATGGAATACATTAGGAGCGAGATCCCCGGATCTTACGAGGGATACACGGACGTGTTCCGGGAGTTTCTTGCCGGAAGCCTGATGCAAGGCAAGATCAAACGGAGCGAGCTTCTGTACAGCAGGGTGAAAAGCCTGACCATGGGCATTTTCCCTGTGCACTACATCCTATGGTGCCTCTACGGACTCCCGTCCGAAAAATTCGGTGCCCTCAAACTCCACAACTACGTGCACTGGCTGCAACTCGACACGGTGCTGGTCAACGACCGGTACTCACTCGGCAAGGAGTCCGACTCCAGCGAGTGGAATGCAATCGCGGCACACGAGCTCAGCCACGAAGAGCTGACCGCCATGATCGACGACAACTACGCCCACCTGGTCACGGCCCTGGGGGAACTCCTGGCAACCGAAGAAGACCAGACGTGCGTAGAAGCGTATGAGGACTTCAAGATCTGCGCGGACGCCACAAAAACCTGGGAGGAGTTCTCACCCAGGTACCACACCGACAAGGGCGACACAGAGACTGAAGGGCCGGGACGAAGCCAGCCGGCAGGACGCTGTATCCCCTACGGCCCGACAGGACTGGGAACGAAGGGCCTGCGACTGGGCATCGACAGTACCGGCTGACCCGGTGGCCAAGCCTCCGACAACGCGAAGGGTCGGTCGAAACCGGCTTTCGCGGCTTCGACCAACCCGGGGCGCCGGTTCGCCGTGGCTCTGGTCAGTGGCCCTGGCTAATGAGGTAGTCGGCGAGACTCTCGACGGCAGATGAGGCATTTCCTGCCATCATCTCCTCGTTGTGAATGCCAATGACGACTGCTTGTCTCGTCCTCGCGATGGCGGCTCCCACGCGCCCAGTCCGGCCATAGATTGAGCGATCCTCACACCTCGCCATCACGTACCTCTGGCCGGCAAGGAACAGGGCTTCCCCGAAGAGCTGATTCTTGGCTTCCGTGTCGCCGTTGAGTGCCGCGCTGATGCGGTTGGCCTCGTCCTGCGTGATATGGAGGTCTGGGCTGGACCCCCACTCCTGGCCGTCGAGACTGAAGATCGCACCCTGGCTCACATGGCCGGTGCCCACGAGGCTCGTGTCCACGTATGCCTGCCAGCTGCCCATAGCGTGCTCCTCGCTCGCGCGTTTGAATGTCGCCCCCTCTGCCCTGCAGAAGGCCGCGACCACAAGGTCTGGCCGCTACTTTGCGGCTGGTGTCTGGGCTAGGACTCCGGGGCCGACCCCAGCGGAGCTTGGTCGCCGGCCACTCCGCGCGCTACCGGCCCAACGCCTCCGGCGACGGCGGCAGCCACAGGGCCGGATCCTGATCGCTCTTGCCGCGGTTCGAGCGGGCCGTCACCGCGGCCAGAGAGGCCGCCTAGCCCTGGTCGTTCGCGTACGCCTCCGCCGGGCCGGCGTCCACGCCGATAGGTGGGCTCGCGGGGACAGACCAGCTACGTGCCTTCGTTGAGCCCCTGCCACTGCAGCTGGACGGCAGAGAGATCCACAGGCACGCCGACGGGCAGGGGGCTCTTCGACTCGAAGGAGATAGGGCCCGACGCTGTAAGGAAAGCTCCGCCGGTGGGCGACCCGTCAGGGTTGGAGCCCAGGGGCGGAGGCGGGAAAGAGAGCATCCTGCCGCTTGCCCGTGCAGGCTGAACCGTCTGAAACTCGAGCGGTCCAGCGAGCTCGCCGAACCGTTCGAAGGTCATCACCATTGACTGCAACCAGGTCTGCACAAGCCCGTCCGGAGCCTCGCGGAGGTTACCTAGTGGAGACAGGTCGATGTCGGGAAGCTTGAGCGTGACCTGCCCGAGAAGCGGATGACTGGCCTCCATGGCGAAGTTCAGGGTTCGCAGACGGACGGAGTCAATGCCCCCGACCTCGACCCTCACGGTCGTGCTGCCGATGAAGTTCAAGCGGGGAAGAGGCGGAGGCAGAGGTACCACCAGGCTGGCACCGAAGATGCTCAGCGACAGGGGGATGACCGCCCCGATCGGGGGGAGCAACACGGCGGCCCGGCGCTGAGCCGCCTGGGCGTTCGGTCCGGTGGCCGCCAGCAATCCCGTGCCGGCAAGGGCTGCAGCGGCCGCCTGGCGGAGCATGCGGCGCCGCCCCATGGGTGTCGATGAAGTCACAATGGGTCATTCTCGGCTACTCCACGCCACCAAACCATTCCTAGTGTGGATCATCACCCATCCGGGTGGGAACTGAACCGGTCGTCCCACTTCAGTGGCAAACGGCTGGCCAACTACGGCGCTCACGATTCGGCATCCCAACCAGGAGCTTTGACGCTGGTGACCGGAGCGAGCAGGCCGAAGACGGGATCGAGAGCCCGTCACGCCGCCCACCGTGCCACGCACCAGATGGCGCATCACGAGCACCCCGCAACCGAGCGGCTGGCGCCGGGAGCCCGTACGCGATCAGGACTGGGTCACCACTGCACGGACCCAACCGGTACGTGCCACCCGCCCCCTGGCCGACATGGGACAAATGACCGCCCCGTACAACCTCGGGCCGTGACGGTTCGAATAGGAATACTGCGGCTTGGGAATACTGCCTCTCCACCAGTGCTGGTCGAGGACGGGCCCCAGGGCGAGCACACCGTGCGGTCCTGGACGCGGGAGCGCGGCGAGGTGGAAGGGCCCTGACAGCGCCCCGGCAGGGGGTTCCCTGCCACGTTGGGAGACGGCCGACAGGTCGACGGTCGGGCTGCCGGGCGGGGCCGACCGGTGCTGTCGACCTCATGGAGGCCCTGCGCGCCAGCGTCGAGCGGGCCAGGAGTCCCAAGGACACCAGCGACAAGGCCGCCTCCCCCGGCGCCCGGGCGGCCAGCGGAAAGAAGGCGCCGGCCGTGGTGGGAGGTCCTGCACGGGCACGGTCGTGGTCAGGCCACCGTGACGCGCAGGACGTACGGCTCGCCCGTACTGATCGCCTGCGCCTGTCCCCGGAGGTCGGCGTCCGTGAAGCCGAGCAGCGCCTCGTCGGCGGCGCGGCGGAGCAGCGGGAGGATCTCGGCGACGGGCCGGCCGCGGCGCTCTTCGGCGAGCTCGGCGAAGGCCCGCTGGTAGGGGGCTCCGTACGTGCTCGCGCTGTCGGCCAGCAGCCGCTCAAGGTGCTGCCGCTCGATGCTGATCTCGCCCATGGCCCGCTCCTTCGGTCCTCCGGGGCCCGTCCCGGTCCGGGGGCCTCGCCTTCGACGCTACGAGGCTGGTCTGACATCGACCTCCGACCCGGCATGGAGCGCGTTCCGGCTGATGAGGTCGAGGAGCTCGCGGGTGGGCGGCGGCATCAGGCCGTCGGTGGCGAGGAGGTGCCACTGGCAGCCGGGAATGAGCTGGTCGAGCCGCCGGTACTCCCCGAGCTGGTAGAGCAGCACCAGGGCGTCGAGGGCGTGCTGGGCGGGTGGCCAGTCACGCTCCTTCAGGGTGCTGAGCACGGCCAGGCCGGCCATCGCGTAGCGGCAGTTCTGCCACTCCCCGACCGCCTCGCCCAGGCGTCCCGCAGCGAGTTCCTCCTCGACGCGCGTGCACAGGTCCAGGGACCACTGCCGTACGCGCTCCGTACCTCTCCAGGCCCGTGCGAGGTCCTCCAGCGGAGCCGTGGCAGCCAGGTCGCGCAGTTGGTCGCGGGCATCCAGTACGGGGCCGAGGGCCAGATGGTTGTCGTCGGTGAGGATCGCGTCGGCGATCTCGGGGGCGTCTTTGCGGGTGGTCTCGACGAGGGACGCGATCGGGTTGGCTACCGCGGTGGGGTTCATCGCGCGGAGCATTTCGCCGATGTCCTCCAGGGACATCGTCCCGGTGATGACGGCGGCGGCACAGAGTGAACACGAAGCCGACACCGTGTTCACGACGACCCCGGCGGCCTGTCGGCCGCCGGGGTCGTTTCATCCCGCCCCATCGACAACCAGCACGTCGCCCCCATGCTCATCTTCAGCGTCGCTCAACAGGAGCCAGCCACATCGCGATCGCCACGGACCATCCCGGCGGGCGCGGGATCGACGCGACCGCCGGCGGCGTGCTGCTGTACGCCGGAGGACCATCCCGCGAGCGGCAGGGGTCGTGCTCGTGCTTCTCGGCCCCCCGCGTCGCACAGGGCAACGCCACCGGCAGCACCCGGGAAGCCGTCACCCGCGCCTTCGAACTTCTCGAACACGGCTGGACGGCATCCCGGCCCGGCGCCTGACGGAGTCGTGCGTGGGACGACGTACTCAGCAGGTGATGGTGACCTCGTGGACCACCGGGTTGGCCGGGCGGGGGAACGAGGCCACGCCGAAGGTGCCGCGGATGGTCGAGCCGCACGGGACGGTGGTGACCAGGCCGTGCACCTCGAGGTTCGACAAGGTGAAGATGACCGGTTTGGTCTGAGTGCTGGGCGCGGCGCCGCTGCCGAGGACCTCTGCGGACAGGGTCGTGATCAGTTCCTTCGGGGCGGGCGCCGGGCTGCCGTGGGAGGGCGGGCCGGCGAAGCCGACAGTGCCGTAGAACTCGACGGTGTTACCGGTGACCGCGGCACACACCCGCGTGGACAGGCCTGCCTGGAGACCCGAGTGGCCGCAGGAGGTGACGGTCGCGACGGTGTCGGCCGACTGCGCGGTGGCGCTGGCCGGGGTGATCGCGAAAACGGCCAGACCTGCGGTGCCTGCGGCGAGCAGAGCTAAGCGGTTCATGGTGGTCCTCCTTGAGGTGAAACACCGTCCAGGGATTCCTGGATGGCGTGTATGACATGTGATATTTCACATGTCATCAGAACGCAAGTTGATCAAGGTCTGAACTCGTCCCGTCCGCCCCGTGGCCATCTCGCCCCCGTGCACGGCGACTTGGGCCCACGCCCCAGTCGTGCGTTCACCTTCCCCGCCACGCTCACCCACGAGATTCCGGCGCGCTGGCTGCGCCCACCGCAGGAACGCTGCAAGTGACGCAACGAACCCCCCGAGACCCAACAGCGGCAGCCGCCGTACGGGACGCGGCCCGGCCCGGGGTGACCGGGCCGCCGCCTGCCCCCCCCGTGTCGCCAGGACTTGGTCGGCGGTCGGCTACTTGTGCGGAATCCTGGCGACGGGAAGGCCCAGGCCGTGCTTGGTGACTGGGGTAAGGAAGGTGGGCGAGTCGCGCGAGCTGGGCGTCTGCGAGCGCGGCGAGCCGCTCGTACGCTGTGGCGATCTCATCGAGGGGCCACAGGACGGAGGCCAGCAGCAGGGGATCGCCTTCGTCGCCGATGCGCATGGCCCAGGGCCCGGGCGGAGTAGAGCTGACCGGTGTCGACCGTGCCGTCGTCCCGTACCAGGGCGTGGACCAGTACACGGGTGGAAATCTCCGGGGCGGCCGAGATGATCCGTAGGCGCGCCGCTCATCGCTCCTCCGCCTCCTGGACGCCGCGGTACATGGCGGTGACCGCGCCGAAACCCAGCAGGGTCCTCAGGTACGGCGTGTGTTCCGTGCGTCCGGCGACGAAGCCGTGCCGTACGTACAAGGCCCGGGCCCGGTCGTTGGTGTCGATGACGTCGAGCCGGATCCGGCGGCAGCCGGCGTCGGCCGCCACCGCGGCAACCTCTCGCAACAGGAGGCTGCCGATCCCGCAGCCGCGGTGAGCCGAGTCGACCGCGATGCCGTCCATGACCAGCTCCCCGTCCTTCGGGGTGCGTTCGAGCAGGGCGAGGAGCGCGACGCGCGGCAGCCCCCGCAGCGTGCCGTAATCGGACAGCACGTCCTTCACCCCGCCCCCGGTGAGCGCCCGCCCGCCCCACTGGTAGCCGGCCACACCCACCACCTGGCCTCCCGCGAGGGCCACGATGGCCCGGTCGCGGTGGAGATGCGCGGCGATGAACCGCCTGCCCTGCTCCGGCGGGTTCAAAGCCGCCCCCAGTTTGCGGCCGAACGCCTCCCAGTACAGCTCCGCCACCCGCGCCTGAGCCCCGTCAGGGACCCCGCGAACGACGGTCAACTCCCCCGACGCCGCGTCCTCATGTCCACCTGTGCTGCCCACTGCGCACCCTCTCCCCTCGATCACCGATCGGCCGATCCCTCGTCCAACACGAACGAGTGTAGTACGTTCGTTTCAGAAACGACCGTTTCCATGAAGAACGATTTAAGGTTGGATGATGAGACGTTCCGTCTTCCGGCGTGGCCGCCGCGCCCCGGCGGTGATCTGGTCACTCGTCGCCGTGGTGCTGACCGGGACCGCGCTGGACGCCGTGGTGCTACGGCAGAACAGCTACGCGATCCGCGAGGAGAAGGTGTCCATCCGCCACGGCGAAACGGCCCGGGACGGCGTACTCGCCCTGCCGCCGGACCACCGGGGCCGGGGGCCGTTCGGCCTCGTCGGGTTCGTCCACGGCGACGGGCCGGTCGACGCCCCACACGAGACGTTCTACCGGCCCATCTGGGAATCCCTCGCCCGGGCCGGATACGCCTCGCTGTCCTGGAACAAGCCCGGGGTCGCGGGCTCGGCTGGGGAGTGGCTGGACCAGACCATGACCGAGCGGGCCCGTGAAACGTCCGACGCCATCGCCTGGGCGACCAGGCAGCGGCCGGACATGGACACGCGCCGCAGCGGACTCTGGGGGGCGAGCCAGGCAGGCTGGGTGCTGCCCAAGGTGGCCGCCCAGGCCCGCGGCGTGCGGTTCGTCATGGCTGTCTCCCTAAGAATGTAAGGCGGTCCGGGAGGACCGGGTGTGGCTGATGGCTGTGTGCCGTTGATGGCTCGAGAGGACTGGCCGCCCGGTCCTCCGGG